>CAMZKY010000235.1 GCA_947311455.1 uncultured Marinosulfonomonas sp.
ATGGCGCGAGTGAAATCTCGCGCCATGTTTGGTTCGTGTCTTTTGACCAAGCAAGGATAATACCATGACCAACGCGCAGGCAAAATTTACCACTGGCAATATTTTCAAACACATCACCATTATGGCCCTAACCGCATCCGTGGGGCTTATGGCGATTTTTGTGGTTGATCTGGTTGATATGATTTTCATCTCGATGCTGGGCAAGGCCGAATTGGCCGCGGCGGTTGGCTATGCGGGTGCGATCCTGTTTTTCACCAACAGCTTTGGCATTGGCATGTCGATTGCCGCAGGGGCCTTGGTCGCGCGGGCGTTGGGTGCGCGGGACGGGGAAGAGGCCAGCCGTCGATCTGCCACTGCGATGGCATATGGCGTGCTGTCGGGTGTGATCTTTGCTGTGGTGGTGTGGCTGAATGTGGAGAGCCTTTCGGCGCTGTTGGGGGCCAAGGGCCACACCCTGGATCTAACTGTGCTTTACTTGAAAATCATTATTCCCAGCTTGCCTTTTCTATTGGTTGGCATGGTGGGTGGCGCGATCTTGCGTGCCCATGGGGCCGCCAAGGTGGCGATGATGTCAACGATTTTGGGCGGGGTTGTTAATGCCATCCTTGATCCGATTCTGATTTTTGGATTTGATCTTGAACTTACCGGTGCGGCCATTGCCAGCGTTGCGGCGCGGGTAACGATTGGCGCGGCAACTCTGGTGCCGATCTTCAAATATTACGGTGGGTTGCGTCGCCCGTCATTTCCCGAATTAAAGATGGATTTCCGGCCAATCCTGACCATTGCTGTTCCGGCAATTCTAACCCAACTGGCCACCCCCGTCGGGCAGGCCTATATCACCCGCGCCATGGCTGAATTTGGTGAAGAGGCGGTGGCAGGTATGGCTATTGTCGGGCGTTTGGTGCCGGTGGCCTTTGGCACGATCTTTGCGTTGTCGGGGGCTGTGGGGCCGATCATCGGGCAAAACGCAGGGGCGGGGATGTCGGATCGGGTGAAGATCGCGTTTCGTGATGCGCTGATCTTTTGTTTGATTGTGGTGGTCAGTGTTAGTGCCGTGCTGTTTGTGCTGCGTGGCCCGATTGCCAATCTGTTTGCAATTGACGGGATTACCGCTGAAATTGTGTTTCTGTTTTGCGGGCCATTGGCCTTGGCATGGTATTTCAACGGGGTGATCTTTGTGGCCAATGCGGCGTTTAACAATCTGGGCAAACCGTTTTATTCCACATGGATCAATTGGGGGCGGCACACATTGGGCACCATCCCGCTGGCAATTTTGGGGGCGATGTGGTTCGGGGCCAAGGGTATTTTGATCGGGCAGGCGGCAGGCGGAATGATTTTTGCGCTGATTTCCCTAATTCTGGTGCGCCGTTTGATGGCGCAACAGGACATAACCATCCTGCCCGAGGAATTGGAAATCCAGCGCCAAAGCCGTTTGATGAAACTGTTTTCGTTTCGGCGCTAGGAAAATGGCAATGCTTCCCGCCATTCATCCCGCCCTTGCGGGCGCTCTTCATTGTGATGAGCGCCCGCAAGGGCGCAAAGAACATCAAGCCCATGGTGATCGAACATTTTTCCGTGCCTTTAATTCTTTGATGTGCAGGATTAAATAGACGTTATGAAAACGATATTATTTATCCTTATGGCCCTGATGCCACTATCCGCGCGCGCCGATTGTGTGATCCTTGTGCATGGGCTGGCACGCAGTGATTATTCGCTGTTGGTGATGGAGCAGGCGTTGGAGAACAAAGGCTATCAGGTGGTGAACCTGTCCTATCCATCCACCAAAAAGCCGCTAGAAGAACTGGTGAAAACCGGCATTTCCGGGGCTGTGACGCAGTGTGGCAATGGCAAGGTTAATTTTGTTACCCATTCAATGGGCGGCATTCTTGTGCGTCTGTATTTGTCACAAAACAAACCTGAAAATCTGGGCCGTGTGGTGATGTTGGCCCCACCGAACAGAGGTTCGGAACTGGTGGATAAACTGGGCGATTGGGAATTGTTCCAAACGATCAATGGCCCCGCAGGGATGGAGCTGGGCACGGGGTCCGAAAGCTTGCCAAATACCTTGGGCCAAGCGCGTTTTGAGTTGGGCGTCATTGCCGGAAATCGCAGCCTTAGCCCGATTTATTCCGCGATGATCCCCGGGCCGGATGATGGTAAGGTATCGGTGGCATCAACCCGTTTGGACGGGATGCAAGACCACATCATTTTACCCGTCACCCACACGTTTATGATGAACGCCCCGCTGGTGATTGCGCAGGTGGAATTATTTCTGGAAACAGGGGCGTTTGCCCCTGAAATGACCTATGAGCAGGCCGTGGAATCCGTACTGGAATAGGCTAAGAAATCATTTGTTTGATTTGAGCTGCGATATCGGGTTTGGTGTTGGTCGTAGAGGCGCCAAGTTCGGCAAGGGTCGTTTCGAAATCCTGCGGCAAAACAATTTTATCAACCAGTCCGAATTCATAAGCCTGTTTTGCATCCAGTTTTTGCCCTGCCATCAGGATCAGCTTTGTGCGCGCGGGGCCGATCAAACGCGCCATGCGCAGCGGATCAGAGGGTTGCGGCAAAAAGCCAAGCTTCATCACCGGATAGAAAAAATTGGCTGTTGGCACACAGATGCGCAGATCGCAGGCCAGCGCCATGCCAAACGCGCCCCCCGCCAGCGTGCCGTTCAGGGCCGCAATGGTGAGGCAGGGCAGGGCGTTGATTGCGCCGGATAAACGTTCCCACACGGGATCGGTGGCCAGCCCTGCGCGGGCCTCGTCCAGATCGGCACCGGCGCTAAAAACGCGGCCTTCGCCTGTGAAGATCAGCACCTTGGCCGCCTGCGCATTTTCGGCAATATCGGCCAGTTGGGTTAACATGGCTTTGGTCAGGGAATTGGCCTTTTCAGGGCGGCGAAGGGTGATTGTCCAGACATCATTGTCTTTGGCCAGATCAATCATGCGGTAAACCCAAACGTTTCAGGATCACGGGGTCTTTCAGTTTTACCTCAAGGCCCAGATAATCGTCGGCATCGCCACTGCACATCCACATCAGGCATTTGGCCACCCATTCCGGCGGGATGTGATCGTCCCATTCCAGAAGGCTGACCGGATTAACACCCGAGGCTTTGATTTCTTTTTGCATATCTGTTGCCACCGTGCCCGGCGACAGGCCAAGGGCGCGAATGCCGCTGATGCCAGCTTCTTTGTGCAGGCTTTCGGTAAGCATCGCGGCGCCCGCTTTGGCAGCGCAGTAATGGCTCCAGCCTTCAAGGGCTGTATGAGCCGCACCTGAGCTAAGGGTAATGATTGTGCCGCCCCCATCGGCTTGCATCATTGGGGTGAGGGCGCGCATGCCATAATACACGCCTTTCAGATTGATATCGATGGCCTTGCTCCAGCTTTCGGGATCCGAGTGGCCAAGAATTGAAATCGGGTCAATCACGCCTGCGTTGTTGATCAGGATATCGACCGTGCCGAATTTGGTAAAGGCAGCCTGTGCCGCGTCTTCGACCTGCTGATAATCGCTGATGTCGCAAGGCACGGCCAGCGCTTTTTCACCGATTTCATTGGCAAGCGCATTGATTGCCCCAACGGAGCGAGCAACCAAAACCACATTTGCCCCCTCGGCGGCGAATGCGCGTGCAGCGGTGGCCCCAATTCCGCGGCTGGCCCCGGTGATCATAACTGTTTTGCCTGAAATATGTTCCATGATTCCCCCCAGTATATTTCCCCAAAAACTATGATATTCCACACCTTTCGGAAAGGCAAAGTTTCCTTTAGACTTGAAAACAGTCTATGAAACGATCATTTGGAACATAACAAGAATTTCCAACACCAGAGGGTATTATGAAAAAATTCTATTCAATCACCGGCACCGTGGCATTTGTCACATTAATGGGTAGCACCGCCGCCTTTGCTGATATTTCTGCCTCCGAGGCGTGGGCTGATTATCGGTCCAATCTGGCAGCGTCCGGCTATGAAATTGCCGGCGACGAGGCCATGTCTGGCGATACCCTGACGATTTCGAATTTATCGATGAAAATCGCTGCAAAAGGGGATGCCCCCGGTGTTTCAATGGATATCGGTACGCTTGGGTTCACAGAAATGGGCGATGGGACGGTTTCGATTGAATTCCCCGCGTCGTTCCCCTTCACAATCGCCAAAGAAGACGATTTCAAAGTTGTCTTGACCTATTCACAAGACAATCAACGTATCATCGCCAGCGGCATGGTGAACGATATCACCTATGCCTATTCCGCGGATTCCATTGATCTTACCCTGAGCGAACTGGTCACCAACGGAAAACCGATGGCCGATGCCATGGGATTGATTTCGGTTAAAAATCTGACAGGCTCCAGCCGTAACCAAACCGGCGAATTGCGCACAATTACATCGGCGGTCACAACCGGTGAAGTGACGTATGAATTCCGCGCGACCAATCCGCGCCGCCCCGAAGATGGATTGTCCCTGAATGGGGCTATGGCCTCCCTTACAATGAACGCTGATGGAGCCTTGCCCTTGATGCCGGATTACACCGATATGGCCAAAATGATGACCGAAGGGTTCATGGTTGATTTCGACATGGCATGGGGCAAAGGCGGGGTTGATTTTAGCGTTTCGGAACGCGGCAAAGTTACGGCGCTGACCTCTGCGTCAGACGGTGGTAATCTAAGCATGGATATGAATGCAGACAGCATCGCGTATGGTCTGGGTGCAAAAGGGGCAAAGGCCAGCATCCAAACGCCTGATCTGCCTTTCCCCGTTGATTATGAATTCGGCGAATTGCAGGTTAATATGGCGATGCCAATCCGGAAATCCGAAACGCCATCGGATTTCAGCACTCTTATTAAACTGGTTGATTTCAACACCAGCGACATGATCTGGAGCCTTGGCGACCCTTCCGGTGCCCTGCCGCATGACCCCGCAACAATTATTCTTGATCTTACCGGCAAGGTGCAACTGCTTGTCGATTTGATGGATGCCGAGGCCATGTCGCAAACGGATCAACCCGGATTGTTGCACGCCTTTACCCTAAAGGCTCTGCAACTAAAAATTGCCGGAGCTGAACTAACCGGAAATGGTGCGTTCACTTTTGACAATAACGATATGGAAACCTTCCCTGATTTCCCACGGCCTGACGGGGCGCTTGACCTGAAACTGGTTGGCGGCAATGGCCTGCTTGATAATCTTATCCAAATGGGACTGGTTCAAGAAGACCAAGCCATGGGCGCACGGATGATGATGGGTCTGATTGCGCAGCCGGGCGAAGGCGAAGATACGCTGACCTCGAAAATCGAAGTCAAAGACGGCGGCCAGGTTTATGCCAATGGGCAACGTTTGAAATAAGCTGAAACCAATAAAAACAGGGCCGCGATGTTCAATCCTCGCGGCCTTTTTGCGTTTTTCCCCTTGATCTTGTGCGCCTCAGGATTGAAACTGTGCGAAAATCAACAATAGGGAATTCCCGATGCGCTTCATGCAAAATCTATTTACCGTTTCAACGCTTGCAACTTTGCTAAGCACCAGTGCCAGTTTTGCCGCAATTACGGCTGATGATGTATGGAAGGCTATGACCGAAACTTACGGTTCCTTTGGCCTGACATCCACCGCCACCCAAACCCGCGACGGAAATGTATTAACAATTTCCGATTGGCAATTCACCGGAACATTCCCCAAGCAAATGGGCGGATCAGTATTTCTGAGCACCACAGGTCTAACCCTTACGGAAAATGGCGATGGCACAGTATCCCTGACTTATCCGGAAACCATGCCCATTTCCGTTGCCCTGACTTTGCCAGATGATAATTACGCCACGGCAAATTTTGTGGTTGACCAAACGGGATATACGGAACTGTTGTCAGGTGATCCTGATAATATTCACTTTGAATACGCATATGACACGCTTGGCCTTACCATTAAAAATGTCGATATTTCAGACCCTGATGTGGATTTAAGCAACCTTACGGGTGGAATGCACTTCCGTAATTACACAAGCACCGGCACAATGCGTCGGGGCGAAATGATCAACATTGGCCAGACCTACCACGCCGAATCCGTTACGCTGGATTTCTCAACCGATATTGGTGGCGTTGAAGGTAAAAAGGGCCAAATGGAATATTCCGCGCGCTATGAAAATTATGGCGGCACCACGAATGCGCAGCTGCCGGTAGGGGGCGTTGATATTTTTAACCTTCCGGCCCTGTTACGTGCCGGAATGATGGCCAAAGGCGAAATGAGCATTGGCCAGATGGCCACCAATATGTTGGTGACCATAGACGGCGAGATATTTCAAAAACAAAATATCTCGGTTTCCAGCACAAAAACCACATTAGATTTCTCAAAAGACGGAATTTCCATTTTGTCCGATGCCAAAGATTATCTGGTAGATATGATCGATCGGAACATGCCGTTTCCACTCAAGGCACAATTACCCTATGTGGGTATGGCTCTTGAAATGCCATTGTTGAAATCTGACGCCGAGCAAAAATTCCGCGTCATGTATGATTTCCGCGATATCACTGTTGGCGAAAAACTGTGGGAAATGATTGATCAGATAACCGGCACCAGCTTCCCCCATGATCCGGCTACGCTTGCCTTTGATATATCTGGTAAAGGCCAACTTTATTATGATTTACTGGATTTCGAAACCATGGCGCGCATTTCGGATTCTGATGAAGCCCCGGGTGATATTACGTCTATTGCGATTGATAACCTGAATATCGCCGCTGTCGGGGCTGCGCTTACGGCATCAGGGGCTTTTGACGTTAACACCAAAGATCTTGAAACCTTTGACGGCATGCCTGCGATTGACGGCAAGGCCAATATCAAAATCAGCGGATCAAACGCGCTGCTTGATCGCCTGGCCACTATGGGTGTGGTTGAAGAAAACGAAGCCATGGGTGCGCGGATGATGATGGGTATCTTCATGAAAGCCGGCGAAGGCGACGATGTGCTGATCTCGGACATCGAAGTTACCAAAGACGGCCATGTTTCCGCCAACGGGCAACGTCTGAAATAATCTGACAAGGGCCGCCAACATCACGGCGGCCCTTGCACCTGCGCCTGACACCGATTACCTGATAGGAAATAAACACGTTCAAGGCGGCCCAGATGTCCAAATCCTTAAATTCCCTGACCGACGCATTGCTATCCGCCGCCAAAAAGGCCGGTGCTGATACGGCGGATGCTTTGGCGGTAAATGGCACCTCTGTTTCGATTGATGTGCTGAACGGCAAGCTGGAACACGCCGAACGTTCCGAGGGGATCGACATTGGTTTGCGCGTAATGATTGGCCAGCGCCAAGCCTGCGTTTCGGCCTCTGATACCAGCGCCGCCACCATCGAAACCATGGCCGAGCGTGCAGTGGCCATGGCCAAAGAGGCCCCCGAAGACCCGTCTATCGGATTGGCCGACCCGGATCAATTCGCCACAATTACCGATGCCAGCGCGCTTGATTTATACGATCCTGCGTCCGAGCCTGACCCCGCCATGCTGGAAGATTACGCGCGCCGCGCCGAAGCCGCTGCACTGGAAAACCCTGACATTGCCCAAGTGCAATCTGCATCATCCGGCTATGGCCAAAGCGAAATCCATCTGGCCACCTCGAACGGATTTTCCGGTGGGTATAAACGCAGCTCATGCGGCACCTCCTGTGTGGCGATTGCCGGATCCGGTGGCGATATGGAGCGCGATTATTACGGCGACAGCCGCATCTATTTCGCCGATATGGACAGCCCCGAAACCATTGGCCGCATTGCCGCCGAGCGCACCATCGCCCGCATGGGCGCGCGCCAGCCCAAAACCGGCGCCTATCCGGTGCTGTTTGATGAACGGATTGCCACGTCCCTGATCGGGCATTTGCTAACAGCGGTGAACGGGTCAAGCATTGTGCGCGGCTCATCATGGTTGCGCGATAAACTGGGCGCGCAGGTGTTACCGGACACGTTAACAATCACCGAAAACCCCCTGCGCCCACGCGCCTTTTCCTCGCGCCCTTTTGACGGCGAAGGCTTGCAAACCGCGCCGCGCCACATTGTGGAAAACGGGGTTCTGACAGGCTGGACACTTGATCTGGCCAGTGCCCGCAAACTGGGCATGGATAGCACGGGCAATGCTTCACGCGGGACGTCTGCGCCGCCCTCCCCCACCACGGGGAACATCGCCCTCACCCAAGGCGATCAATCGCGCGCTGATCTGATTGCCGAGATGGGCACGGGGCTGTTGATTACCTCGATGATCGGCTCTTCCATCAATGCCACAACAGGGGATTATTCACGCGGGGCGACGGGGTTTTGGGTGGAAAACGGTGAAATCACCTATCCGGTGAATGAATGCACCGTCGCGGGCAATCTGCATGAGATGCTGATGACGCTTCAGGCCGCCAATGACGCGCGCACGCATCTATCGCGGGTGGTGCCATCACTGCTGGTTGAAGGGCTTACCCTTGCCGGATCATAATGACCTTACCTTGTTGATCGACGCCGCCCATGCCAGCGGTGACATCGCGCGCAAATTCTGGAAGCAAAGCCCCGAGGTATGGGACAAAGACAATAACGCCGGCCCCGTTACCGAGGCTGATCTGGCGGTGGATAAAATGCTGCTGTCCGAGCTGCGTGGTGCGCGGTCTGACTATGGCTGGCTGTCCGAAGAAACCACTGATACGGATGCGCGCCTAAGCCATGAAAGCGTGTTCATCATTGATCCGATTGACGGCACCCGCGCCTTTATCGAAGGCTCCAAGGCGTTTGCGCATTCATTGGCGATTGCCCGGAATGGGCAAGTGACGGCAGCTGTGGTTTACCTGCCACTGCTGGATCGGCTATACACCGCCAGCAGTGATGCACCTGCGTTGTTGAACGGCCAACCCATCGCGCCAAGCGCCACTTTGCCATCAGCTGATATCACCGTTTTGGCCAATAAAAAGAACTTTGCATCTGATCGTTGGCACGATGCCCCGCCACCGTTCAAACGCCAATTCCGTTCGTCATTAGCCTATCGCATGTGCCTGATTGCCGAGGGCCGTTTTGACGCGATGCTAACGCTATACCCGACCTGGGAATGGGATGTGGCAGCGGGGGCGTTGATCTGTGAAAAGGCAGGCGCGGTGGTGACGGATTCCTATGGGGCGCCAACAAAATTCAACCGCCCCGCACCACAGCTTGACGGGATCATCGCGGGCAATGCGCAAAACCACGCGGCAATTTTGGCGGCGCTGTAAAGTATGGCACGTTTCACCCGTTTTAGCGATTAGCCCACCGCAAACCCTTATTAACAAGGGCTTTGGGGCGATTTTCGGTGTATGGCAAGTGTATGGCTTGCGTATGGCAAGCGTATGGCAAATTTTACGAATTTAGCGGGTTAACGGGGCGTGCGGCGGGGTGTTTGGCAAGCGAACCCCAAGACCAGAGCCAGATACAGAAATTTTCAGCCCAATAATTTCTGAATCCCGTGCCACCTCCACGTCTCCTCGCAATGGCCCTGTTTTCCCAAAACCTACATCACCAACAGTGTTATATGAAACAATCGCACCAAGATGGGTATAGGCAGGATCCTACCCGTTATGAAACTGAAGCTGGCCGCGGAATTCTACAAGTGGACCCCGCGAAAAATGGGGGGCTTACCATATCGCGCATGTTTGGCAACGGGGGAGCGCAAAAAGAATAAGCCCACTGAAGATTATCCTCTACCGCTGCCCTGAATGATCTACTAAACTAGCGCAGTAGCGCAATCCAACTGGAGAATAACATGACCCAACGCCTGCATCTTGTTTTTGGTGGCGAACTGAAAGACCCTTCGAAAACCGCATTCCGCGATCCCGAAGATATCCACATTGTCGGCATGTTCCCCAATTACGAAAAGGCCTATAACGCATGGAAATCCGAGGCACATAAAACCGTGGACAATGCCCATATGCGCTATTTTATTGCCCATATTCACCGCCTGCGCGATGAAGCAATCGAAGCATCACCAACAGAAGAACTTGAATAGAAAACCAAAGTCGCCCCCATGTCCTTAAGCCTGTCACTATACCTTGCCAGTGCGCGCCGACGGGGGGCGCGTTTAATGCGCAATCCCGAAAACCGGATTGCATATCCCGAACGCCCTAAAGGCGAATTGGTCTGGATACATCTTGGCAGCTCAAACGATGTGCATAAAATCCATTCCCTTACGCAAAAGATGATCGACGAACGGGGTGATATTTCGTTTGTGATTACCTCTGATTGCGACAGGATTGCGACGCATAATCCCGGCGATAAATATCGCAATACGCTTTACCAAATTACGCCGCTTGAAACGACACAGCACGCAAGAGAATTCTTAACCCATTGGGCACCCGATGCCGCTGTTTGGTTGACCGCAAAATTGCGGCCTGCCCTTATTGTTGAAGCGGCAGATCAACACTGTCCGTTGCTGATGATGGGGATCGAATCCAGCGCAACCCTACAGGAAAAGAAACGTGGGAATGTAAGTATTATCAGAGATATTCTTCCATATTATCAATCTCTTACCGTTGTGGATGATCATATCAAAGCCCAGTTTTTGCGCCAAGGTGCACGGCCTGAAACCCTGCAGATTTCCGGATGCCTTGGCTTTGATACGGTTATTCCCCCTTGTCAGGATTTTGAGCGGGATAAAATGGCCGCTTTGCTATCTGCGCGTCCCGTGTGGATGGCGCATCAAACGATTCCGTCCGAAATCGAGCCGGTTATTGCCGCACACCGATCTGCCTCGCGGTTGGCGCATCGGCTTTTGCTGGTGATTACGCCAAATGATCCGTCGCAAGGCCATAGTTTTGCGCGCGCGCTTTATGATATGGGCTGGCAAGTGGCACTGCGTTCAAACGGCGATCTGCCCCAGGAAGACACCCAAATTATGGTTGCTGATTTGCCGGCGGAGCTAGGCCTGTGGTTGCGCCTGTCGCCTGTTTGTTTCCATGGTAATACATTAACAGAATATGCCTATGGCACGCCGCCCTTTGATGCGCTTGCGCTTGGGGCTTCGATTTTACACGGCCCGAAAACCGGCGAATTTACAGAGCTATATGAGCGGATCGGTAAGGCAGGCGCGGCGCGTTTGGTTGAAAATCAGGCGGTTTTGTCGACTGTTGTCGGGGGATTGCTAGCGCCGGATAAAGCCGCTAAAATGGCCCATGCCGGATGGGAGCTTTCCTCCCAAAGTGCCGAGGCAACCGATCAGATGGTGGCCTTGCTCCATGATGTGTTAGACAAAACGGGATAATCCATGCAGCCGCCCGATTTCTGGTTCAATCCACCGCGGCACCCGGGGATCAAAGCGCGCCTGCTGGCGCCTTTGGCCGCACTCTATCGTTATGGCACCGCCAAACGCCTGCGCAAGCCGTCACAGCGCGCCGCGGTGCCGGTGATCTGCGTGGGTAACATCAACGCAGGCGGCACTGGCAAAACCCCGACGGTAATTGCCTTGGCCACATATTTGCAGGCACAGGGCCACACGCCCCACATCGTTTCGCGCGGCTATGGCGGCAGCCTGAACACCACCATTAAAGTTGACCCAACCCGCCACAGCGCGCCCCAAACAGGGGACGAGCCGCTGTTGCTCTCGGCCTTTTGCCCTACATGGGTAACGCCGGATCGTGCACAGGGGGCTGAGGCGGCGATCAAAGACGGGGCAGGCATCATTCTGCTGGATGACGGGCATCAAGACCCGACCCTGTTCAAAGACATCTCAATCGTGGTGGTGGACGCGCAAAAAGGCTTTGGCAACGGCTGCGCGATCCCCGCAGGCCCCCTGCGCGAAACGATGGCCTCGGGGCTACAGCGCGCTGATATCCTGCTGTCGATCGGTGATGAAAACGCGCAACAGGGCTTTGCCGTGCTTTGGCAGGATCAGATCACCATTCCCCACCTGACAGGCCAGCTAAAGCCGCTTCAAACCGGCATCAGCTTTCGCGATCTGCGCGTGCTGGCCTTTGCCGGCATTGGCCACCCCGAAAAATTCTTTGCCACCCTGCGTGATCTCGGCGCCAAGCTGGTGCATCTTGAGGCGCTGGACGATCACCAGCCCCTGACACCCGCCTTGATGAAACGTCTGCAAACACAGGCACAGGCCTTGGGTGCACAAATGGTCACAACGGAAAAAGATGCCGTGCGCCTGCCGGACGCGTTTAAATACGATGTGTTGACGGTGCCCGTGCGGCTAGAAATCGACGGCATCCACGCGATTGATCGGCTGATTGAAAAGGCGAGGGGGTAAACGCCACGCGGTGGGTAAACCTGCGGCGCCCCCCCCCGGAACTGCGCTACCTTACCGCAAGCGAAACAGATTTCGCTTTCCACGAATTGGCGTTAAGCGACCTGCTTTCAGCTGTTTTCCTTGGAATTCGCCAAAATCACCCCATATATCCCCCATGAACAGACGATCCTTTATCACCCGCCTCATGGCCACTATGGCCGCCCCTGCAATGCCTTTGTCGCTACCCACAGGCGCACTGGCCGCGGCCAAAGCCCCGACTGCGGCCCTAACAGCAGGCGCCACGTCATGGGCGCAATACTTGCAAGCCATGCATAATACCTGCACCCCGACGATGCTGAAATCGGTGCTTAATCTTGATGCCAAAGCGGCCGAGGTGATTCATGGCAATATGGTTTCCCAAGGGGTTATTCGGGATGGCAATCAAGTGGTGCAAAAGGTTAAAGACCATGTGAAATCCTATCTGGAAGGTGATGACATGCCCCAAACCCGCCCTGCTGTTTCTGATGATCTCGAGGTGCTGACAGATATCTGGTTTGCGGGTTGGCACGAGGCCCATGCCGCGCATGTTTCCAATGATCTTATAGCGTTGCGGGATCGTGACAGCCTGCGCATTCGTATGGAGCGGATGCTGGTGGATACTGATGTGGTTGGCCCTGTTGGCGCGCCCGTCGGGTTTTGTACAATTGCGGGTGATGAAATCTATCAATTCTATGTTGCGCCCGAAGCCCGTGGAAACGGCACCGCCGATGCGTTGCTTGCAGCTGGTGAAAAACGTTTGATTGCCGCAGGGATTGAAGAGGGCCAGATTTATGTGCTGCCCGAAAACCCGCGTGCGCAGGCGTTTTATCGTCGTGGTGGCTGGGCGGATGATGTGGTGCAAGAGGTGTCGCTGCAAACGCTGGGTGATCCATATATGCAGCGCTGTTTAATCATGAAAAAACATCTTAAATAAGATTCTTTATGGCGCTTAACCTGACGTTAACCATCATTGATCCATAAAGGGCTTGCATAAAGTCGGAGCCATGATGGTAGAGGATCACCTTTCGTCCCACACCCCCCTCACCCCACCCCAGATGGAAGAGGATCGCCTGTCGTGGCTCCGCCTTTTGCGTTCTCGACGCGTAGGTATTTCAACCTTCTTTCGGTTAATGCGGGAACGCGGATCAGCCCAGAAGGCCCTCGAAATATTACCGGAAATTGCTGCGTCGGCCGGTGTGTCCCGTTATCAAATATGCCCCGAAGGCGTGGTGATTGCAGAACTGAAATCAGGCGCTGCCGCTGGTGCGCAGCTGGTGTTCTACGGTGATGAAAACTATCCCAAAGCCCTGGCTGACATCCCGGATCCACCGCCGATCCTGTGGGCCATCGGGGATATATCCCTGTTGAAACGTCCAATGATCGCCCTTGTCGGTGCGCGCAACGCCTCATCGCTGGGCACCCGCATGGCCAGTGCTTTGGCCAAGGGGTTGGGCGAAAACGGGCGCGTGATTGTTTCCGGTTTGGCGCGTGGCATTGATACCGCCGCCCATATCGCCGCTCTGGATCAAGGCACGATTGCCGTGCAAGCCGGTGGCGTGGATGTGATTTACCCCAAAGAAAACAGTGCCTTAACCCAT
>CAMZKY010000236.1 GCA_947311455.1 uncultured Marinosulfonomonas sp.
CGCGAAACACCCTATTTTGTTGATCTGAAACCTGGCGGCCAATACGTCGCCAAAGATCTGTATGAAGCGGGCGGCGTTCCGGTGATTATGAAAGAGCTGGACAAAGCCGGCCTGATCCACCGCGATTGTATGACAGCAACAGGCCGTTCCATGGGCGAAGAGATCGACATCGTCACACGCGAAGTGGACGGCAAAGTGATCTATCCCGTTGATGCACCACTTTCTGCAACAGGTGGCGTTGTTGGCCTAACAGGTAATCTGGCCCCAGATGGCGCGATTGTAAAAGTGGCAGGTATGTCCACCCAGCATCAACGCTTTGTTGGCCCTGCCCACGTGTTTGAATGCGAAGAAGACGCGTTCGAGGCCGTGCAAAAACGTGATTACAAAGAAGGCGAAGTTCTGGTTATTCGCAACGAAGGCCCCGCAGGCGGCCCGGGTATGCGCGAAATGCTGGCCACCACGGCGGCACTATCTGGCCAAGGCATGGGCAAGAAAGTTGCGCTGATTACCGATGGGCGTTTTTCCGGTGCCACCCGCGGATTTTGCGTTGGCCATGTTGGCCCCGAAGCCGCCCACGCTGGCCCGATTGCGATGATCAAAGATGGTGACATTATCACCCTTGATGCGGTTCAGGGGATCATTTCTGTTGACGTAAGCGACGAAGAAATGGCCAAACGCAAAGACGAATGGAAAGGCCCGCGCAAAACCATTTATAGCTCTGGCGCGATGTGGAAATATGCGCAATTGGTTGGCTCCAGCAAATATGGCGCAGTCACCCATCCGGGTGCCAAGGTTGAAGGGCATATCTATATGGACCTCTAGATAATTCTAGACGTTTGTATAATTATCAATAAATTCGGCGTATGAAACTGCATATGCCGGATTTTACTTTTGGATAGTGACGATGAAAAATAGTTTGGTTGAACGGATCATAGGACGTCGGGTTCTTAAATACTGGGACAAGGCCGCGCGTTCGGCCGAATCAATGTCTATGGCCGCCCTTAAGGACGAACGCGCCAAGGCCCGCGCCCTGCGCAGCAAACTAAATCAGGTCATCCACATTGGCGATAAACGATTGCAACTGCCCTATGAAGGCTCCAACGCGATGTTGCACTCACGAAATTCCGATTGGTTGCACCGCCCAGAGGTGTGGCGCGGGTCAATCCAGCCCACAGGCATTGCCGCCGCAAAAAACAAAGCCTCGCTTGGTCATCAAGTTACGATTTTCCACGATTGTTCAACCAGCGAATTGACCCTGCGCCAAATCCGCAATTCCCACGAACGCGATCTAGCGCCCTATGGCTTGCGTATGGATGTGTTTAAATTTGACGGTAGCTTTCTTTCACTTGTGCTTGATCTACCACAGGAGGCTGTGAACGGCCTGCGCACCTCGCATTTATTGCGCATGGATGTGATTGTCGAAACCGAACGCCCCACCGAGATTTTTGCCCGCTTGAACATCAAACAAGGGCCAAACACCGAACAAGTGGTGCGTGAGCTTCCGTTGCACGAAGAAGACGTAATGGTTGAATTTGATCTGGCCTATACCAAAATGAATGAAAACCGTGTGGAACGGCTTTGGATTGATCTGATTTTTGAAAATCCAAAAATGAACCAGATCACCATCCGCGATCTAACTCTAAGCCGCCAACAACGTGCCGAACTGTAGAGGAACCTGTAATGAGTAATGTAACCCTGACCTTAACGCCCATGCATCTCATCCAAGGTATCTGGCAAGGTTTGCTAACGGCCAACAATGTGACAGGAAATTACCAACCAGAGATTAACGCCTTTCATCTCGATACCCGAATTGACGGGGTCGAAATGATAGAAGAAACCGAAAATAGCCAATGGATTGTACGGGTTCCTGTGCCAATCGACAGCTTGTCTGACGGGGTTCAAACCTATCTGGTAAATGATGCGCGCACGGGCGATAAACTGGCCAGCTTCACCATTCTGGCAGGCGAAGCCCTAAGCGACGACATCCGTTCCGAAATTGATCTGCTACGTGCCGAACTGGACATGTTGAAAAAATCGTTCCGCCACCATTGTAACGAAACCGGTTAATCCAGCCGTTTTTGCATTGTATAGCCGTTGGGCGAACGTAGCCTTTGTGGCTGGTTTTGGCTGTTTTGACAAAGCCAAACGGTTCAAAGATGCGGTGATTTTCAACCAGCTCAATACGTGTTTCAAGCTCCAGAATTTTTAAACCCAAAGCCTGCTCGCGCCTTTCGGCCTGCTCAACCAAACAACGCGCCATGCCTTGCCTTCGATGCGATTTGGCCACAGCCAGTTTGCCCACGTAAAAGCGCTCTGGTTTTAGAGTAAGAAAAACGTAGGCACTAAGCGGCGTGCCAATCGCCCATATTTCTCCGCGATCACAATGGGCTGCAAGCACCTCCAATCTTAGATCATACACAGAGGACGGCAGATCAATCCGCCCCTCCATATAGGTAAAGCTGCCTTGGATCAGCGCAAGGATTTCACCAAGATTTGGATCGGTTTTTGACAAACTATAAGGTTGCACTTCCTTTGAACAATGGTGCAGCATTACCGGCAAAAAACATCACCACAACGAATCCACGATTCCGGAATAGTAGATTCATTAAAAGAAAATATGCACCGAAATTCGAGAGCTTGGAAAGCGCGGCTTTAGACCCGGAATTTAGACGCCCTCTTCAATACAGGAGCCGTACAGTCGGAAATACAAACCGCCCGCTCGGCCTTATTGTTATTTGACGCCGCGTTGCGCGTGACAAAGCCATGCGCATTTTGCATTCTAACGCGGAACAAAAGGATGCCCGCTATGACCCAATTTCCAAACCTGCTTGCCCCGCTTGATCTGGGCTTTACCACCCTGAAAAACCGCGTGCTTATGGGGTCGATGCATACGGGGCTTGAGGAAACCAAAGACTGGAATCGCGTCGCAGCCTTTTATGGTGCTCGGGCGCGGGGCGGTGTTGGCCTGATTGTAACCGGCGGTATGGCCCCCAATCTGGAAGGCGGGGTTTTCCCCGGTGCGGCGGGGCTATTCAATGATGATGATATCGCCAACCACAAAATCGTAACCGATCATGTGCATGAAAACGGTGGCAAGATCGCCATGCAAATCCTGCACGCGGGGCGGTATGCGTTTTCAAATCAATGCGTTTCGGCCAGCGCAATCAAATCCCCGATATCCCCGTTTGTGCCAAAAGAACTGGACGAGGCCGGTATTGAAAAGCAGATTTCCGATATGGTGGCTGCGGCGGTGAACGCGCAAAAGGCCGGGTATGACGGGGTCGAGGTGATGGGGTCGGAAGGGTATTTCCTGAACCAGTTTCTGGTGACCCACACCAACAAACGCGAAGATCGTTGGGGGGGCAGTTATGAAAACCGTATGCGCCTGCCGCTTGAGGTGGTGCGGCGCGTGCGCGAGGCTGTGGGGGCAAATTTCATTGTGATTTATCGCCTGTCGATGATTGATCTTGTCCCCAATGGCTCCACCTTTGACGAGGTGATCGAGCTGGCGCAAAACATCGAAAAAGCCGGTGCCACCATCATCAACACCGGCATCGGCTGGCACGAAGCCCGCATTCCCACCATCGCCACCTCGGTGCCGCGTCGCGCCTTTAGTTGGGTGACGAAAAAACTGATGGGCAAAGTGGGCATTCCGGTGATTACGTCAAACCGGATCAACACACCGGATGTGGCCGAATCCGTGCTGGCCGACGGCTGCGCCGATATGGTGTCTATGGCGCGCCCCTTTTTGGCGGATGCAGAATTTGTCAATAAGGCCGCTGGCGGCATCGCCAACCAAATCGCCCCCTGCATCGCCTGCAATCAGGCCTGTCTGGATCATACATTTTCCGGAAAAATGTCAACCTGTCTGGTCAATCCGCGCGCCTGCAATGAAACCGAATTGGTGGTGGAAAAAACGGATAACCCCAAAACCATCGCTGTGATTGGCGCCGGCCCCGCAGGGCTTGCGGCGGCACTCACCGCGGCGGAAAAAGGCCATACCGTCACCCTGTTCGATCAGGACAACCGTGTTGGGGGGCAGCTGAATATGGCCAAACAGGTGCCGGGCAAAGAGGAATTCTTTGGCCTTGTTGATTGGTATGAAACCATGGTCAAAACCGCAGGGATCACCACGCGGCTAAACACCACGGCCAGCGTAGAAATGCTGGCCGATTTTGACGACATTATCATCGCCACCGGCGTTGTGCCGCGCAATCCACAGATCGACGGGCAGGATCGCCCCAACGTGCATTCCTATATCGACGTGCTGCGCGACAAGGTTAAAATCGGCAAACGCGTTGCGGTGATTGGCGCGGGTGGCATCGGCTTTGATGTATCGGAATTTCTGGTACACGGCGATCATTCCCTGGCCGAAGATCTTGAGGCATGGAAGCAAAACTGGGGCGTGGGTGATCCGGCGCAACAACGCGGCGGCCTTGCCCCCGCTGGCCCCCAACCCACCCCGCCCGCACGCGAGGTGGTACTGCTGCAACGCAAGGCCGAAAAGGCTGGCAAACGGCTGGGCAAAACCACCGGCTGGATTCACCGTGCAGAGCTGAAAATGAAAGGCGTGAAAATGCTAACGGGCGTCAATTATGAACGCATTGATGATGCGGGCCTGCATATCAGCTTTGGCGAAGCCCGCGAAAACCCGCAAGTGATCATAGTGGATGACGTGGTGCTATGCGCAGGGCAAATCTCGCGCCGCGGCTTGGCCGATGATCTGATTGCCGCAGGCCACACGCCACACGTAATCGGCGGTGCCGACGTTGCCGGAGAACTGGACGCCAAACGCGCGATTGACCAAGGCACACGGGTAGCGGCAGCTTTATAGAAAAACCTCTGTCAGATACCGAACGCTCCATTAACCCGCCAAAACTGCGCAAAATGGCCATCCGCTTGCCATACGCCTGCCATACGTTTGCCATACGCTTGCCATACACCTGTTTTTGCGTCCCGCCCCTTGTTAATAAAGGTGTCGAGCGGGTTGATCGCGTAAGGGGCGGATTTCAGGTATTTTCGCCCGAATGGCGGGGATTGCTTTACGATTGGGGCAAGGGGCTTTACCGTAGGGCCAACCAGAATCTTGCGAGGGTTTATGAGCGAAACATCTGACACCAATTACCGTGTGCTTGCCCGCAAGTATCGCCCAGAAAGCTTTGTTGATCTGGTTGGGCAGGATGCCATGGTGCGCACCCTGAAAAATGCGTTCGAGGCGGATCGTATTGCGCAGGCCTTTATCATGACAGGCATTCGCGGTACCGGTAAAACCACCACGGCAAGGATCATTGCCAAGGGGATGAATTGCATCGGGCCGGATGGCAACGGCCACCCAACAACCGAGCCTTGTGGCGAATGCGAACACTGTGTGGCGATCATGGAAGGGCGTCATGTGGACGTGATGGAAATGGATGCCGCGTCGCGCACAGGGGTTGGCGATATTCGCGAGATCATCGACAGCGTGCATTACCGTGCCGCCTCGGCCCGCTATAAAATATACATCATCGATGAGGTTCACATGCTGTCCACCAATGCGTTTAACGCATTGCTGAAAACACTTGAGGAACCGCCCGAACACGTCAAATTTATCTTTGCCACCACCGAAATCCGCAAGGTGCCAGTGACGGTGCTATCGCGCTGCCAACGGTTTGATTTGCGCCGGATTGAACCCGAGGTAATGATTGCCCTGCTGCAAAAAATCGCAGGCGCCGAAGGGGCCGCGATTACTGATGAAGCGCTGGCATTGATCACCCGTGCCTCGGAAGGATCCGCGCGTGATGCCACATCTTTGCTGGATCAAGCCATCAGCCACGGCGCGGGCGAAACCACCGCCGATCAGGTGCGCGCCATGCTGGGGCTGGCCGACCGTGGGCGAGTGCTGGATTTGTTTGATATGATCATGCGCGGCGACGCGGCAGCAGCATTGAACGAACTGTCCGGTCAATATGCCGACGGAGCTGACCCAATGGCCGTGCTGCGCGATCTGGCAGAAATCACCCACTGGATTTCCGTGGTTAAAATCACCCCCGAAGCCGCCGAAGACCCAACTGTTTCGCCAGATGAACGTACACGTGGGCAAAAAATAGCGGGTGAATTACCCATGCGGGTGATGGCGCGCATGTGGCAGATGCTGTTGAAATCATTGGAAGAAGTGGCAATGGCCCCGAACACGATGATGGCGGCAGAAATGGCTGTGATCCGGATGACCCATGTGGCCGATTTACCGTCACCCGAGGAACTGGTACGTAAATTAAAAGATGCAACACCCCCGCCTTCTAGTCCGGCGCCAAATCCAAGTGGTCGTGATGGTGCAGGTGGAACACAGGGTGGGCCGGCCCCTTCGGGGCACGGCGGTAGCTCGCTTCGCTCGCCTACCAGCCCCCCTTCCAGGGGGAGGGCAACCGCGCTGGCAATGGCTGCACCTGCGGTTAATCCGTTGGCACATTACGCGCAGTTTCAGGACGTGATTGATCTAATTCGTGCCAATCGGGATGTGAAATTACTGGTCGAAGTTGAGAGCGGTGTGCGGTTGGCAAATTACCAGCCTGGCCGCATTGAATTTGAACCTGCACCAAGCGCGAGTAGTGATTTGGCGCAACGGTTAGGCCAGCGCTTGCAGGGGTGGACAGGTGCGCGGTGGGCAGTAACGCTGGTAAACGAGGGCGGTGCACAAACCGTGGCCGAAGTTCGAAACTCCGAGGAACTGGCGCTAAAAACCGAAGCCATGGAGCACCCGTTAGTACAAGCCGTTTTAGCACAATTTCCCAAGGCTAAAATCACTAAAATCACCAGTTATAAAGAGCTAGAAGCAGAAGCAGC
>CAMZKY010000237.1 GCA_947311455.1 uncultured Marinosulfonomonas sp.
ACATCGGCCCCAACCATCGGCGCGATTTCGCGGGCCAGATTGGCGATACGGGTGATCCGTTCGGCCTGTGTGCCCAGTTTGTTGTGAAATGTCACATTTGACAGCTTTGACGCCATTTCCACCAAAGGCGTGCGTAGATCGTTTTCCCAAAAGAATTTGGCATCCGACAGGCGGGCAAACAGAACTTTCTGGTTTCCGGCCAATATAGTAGCGCCGTTATCTGATGTTTCGCGATTGGCCACGGTGATAAATTTTTCGATGCGATCCGTCTTTGGGTTGCGCACACTAAAGAATTTCTGATGCTCTTTCATCGAGGTTTGCAGCACCTCGGGCGGCAGACCCAGAAAATCCTCGGCGATGTCGCCCATCAACACCACGGGCCATTCAACCAGCCCGGAAATTTCACCCAGTAAGCCTTTGTCTTCAACCACTTCTAAACCTTGCGCAAAGGCCTGATTGGTGGAATCGTTCCAAATGTGATCGGCGCGCTCTGAGGCGTTTAAAATCACCTTAGCGGCGGCCAGCTTGGTGGAATAATCCTCAAATGACGTCACGCTAAACGCATCAGGCGCCATAAAGCGGTGGCCTTTGGTGCTGTCGCCAGCCACAATTCCGTTGATTTCAAACGGCACAACACTGGCACCGGTTTCATCAGACAGAATACAAATGATCGAATGCAGTGGACGCACCCACCGCATTGATTCAGCACCCCAGCGCATTGATTTGGGCCATGGGAAATTGGCAATTGCACCCGCAAGAACCTCGCCCACAATATCCGCTGCAGGGCGGCCGGATTTGGCAATCACCGCGTAATAAACTTGGCCTTTTTTCTCGTCGCGAATTTCCAGATCATCTACGGAAACACCTGCACCACGGCAGAACCCTTCCAATGCTTTTTCCGGCGCACCAACACGCGGGCCTTTGCGCTCCTCTTTGGTGTCGGGGGATTGCGCCAGCATACCTTCAACGGACAACACCAAACGGCGCGGGGTGGAAAATGCACCGGCTGACGCGTAGGTCAAACCGGCCTCGACCAACCCGTTTGTAACCAGCCGTTTCAAATCATCCGCGGCTTTGCCTTGCATACGGGCGGGAATTTCTTCGGAGAAAATCTCGATCAACAGATCCGGCATCTTAGTTTCCTTCCGGTTTGGGGGGGCATCCGGCGGGGTTGACCTCGCCATCATAAACACGTTCGCCGCAGGAATTGATTTGCATCCACGCAAACCCGCGCCCGTCATCCATCACCGCGACCACGCGGTCAAATCCGTATTGCACATTGGCCTGACCCAGAAACGCCAAGGCGGTGCCGTCTTCAAGTGCGGCATCAATTTCAGCCGGATCAAAGCAGGAAAACCAGCTGGGGGTGGTTAACGGTTCGGCGTTGTCATAGGCGGTATAGGTTTCTGACAAAAACGGGGTGCTGTGAATGGTGGTAAAACAGGCCCGATAGCGCAGGGGCGAGCTGTCGGCGTCAATGCCCTGAAAATTGTCAAACACAATTTCCTCGCGCTGATCGGTGCCATACAGCGTCAGTTCAACGCGGCCCTGATCGGCGGGGATTTCCTCGTAATAGGCGTAAACCTGTTGGTAATACATGGCGATACCCGCCGCGAGCGCAATCATAACCAATCCAATTCCTAAAATCTTACCCTTCATGCGCCCACCCACCTGCATGCGTCTGCACAAAGGCATCGGCACACATTTTGGTTAATGCGCGCACGCGGCCAATATAGGCCTGACGTTCGGTCACAGAAATCACTCCGCGCGCATCCAGCAGGTTGAACAAATGGCTGGCCTTGATCGCCTGATCATAGGCCGGATGCACCATCACAATGCGCGTGCCGGTTTTGGGATCATCATAGTCACGCCCCAGAATATCGGCGCAGGCGGCCTCTGCCTCCTCGAATTGTTTCAGCAGCACATCGGTGTTGGCCACATCAAAATTCCAGCGCGAATATTCCTGTTCGGTTTGTTTGAACACATCACCGTATTTCAGCGGGATCATCGCGTCGGGCGCATTATAGGGCATCTCCATCACATGATCGACGCCCAGAACATACATCGCCAGACGTTCCAGACCATAGGTTAATTCGCCAGTAACAGGCGCGCAATCATGGCCACCGACCTGTTGGAAATAGGTGAACTGGCTGACTTCCATACCGTCACACCACACTTCCCAGCCCAGCCCCCACGCGCCCAGCGTTGGCGATTCCCAGTCGTCTTCGACAAAACGGATATCGTGCATTTCCATATCAATGCCGATCGCCGCCAGACTGCCCAGATACAGCTCTTGCAAATCGGGGGGTGAGGGTTTGATCACCACTTGATATTGGTAATAATGCTGTAACCGGTTCGGGTTTTCGCCATAGCGCCCGTCTGTGGGGCGGCGCGACGGCTGCACATAGGCCGCCGCCCACGATTTTGGCCCGAGCGAGCGCAAGGTTGTGGCCGGATGAAAGGTGCCCGCCCCCACTTCCATATCGTAAGGCTGCAAAATCGCGCAGCCCTTATCGGCCCAGTAATTTTGCAGCCGCAGGATGATCTCCTGAAACGAGCGGGGTTTGGTGGTTTCAATGGTCATATGCTGATCCGTTCCGTCGGGCGTTCTATCGGGTTGGCTTCAGATAAGCGGTGTTGATAGCGGGGTCAATTAGCCAGTTTATCAAATAGCCGCAATATTGCCGTAAACCTTACTGAATTTTGCCAGATAGCTGTGTGAGACTTTAACCAATTACTAAAATACAAGGATTCAAACGATGGGCCCAATCAACGCAACAAAATCAGCACTTGGAAAATACATCACCTTCAAAGGCCGCGCATCACGCTCGGAATACTGGTGGTTTGGACTGGTGCAGATATTTGTAATTCTTGGCGTTGCCGCCTTTGAAGCCAGACCATTCTTAACGGAATTTGCACCAATTATAGATCGTGCAACAGACCTTGGCATATCGAGAGAACAGCGTGCACTGCTCATTCTCCAAACGTTTTTCAGTTTTTTCAAAATCTCGCTTGGCCTGTTTCTGTTCCTGATCCTACCAAATATATCGGTCACGGTTCGCCGCCTACATGATAGCAATTTAAAAGGGTGGTGGTACTTTGTTAGCCTAATTCCTTATATTGGTGGCTTTATCTTTTTATACCTGATGATGCGCAAATCACATGATGCGGGAAATCGTTTTGGCCCGTCTCCATTTGATCCGTCAGCAACACCACCTGCGTCACCAGCACCGCACACACAAAATAAAAAACCCAAGGTGGTAAAAGTGCCAAAAATCGGCCCGCGCTTTGCCCGCAAAAGCAAACCCAAAGCCGGCAAAACCAAATATGCCGATCTGGTGCGCCCCCGTGCCCCACTCCATACGGGGCCAATGCACCACTCCGCCCAATAAACGCGCTACTGGCGCACACGCTGGCTGTTTGGATCATACATAGGGCGTAAAGACACATCAGCAGCAATGCGCGTGCCCGAAATATCAATCTCATAAGACGACGCCAGCACATCCTCCGCCGTTTCGCCTTTGCATGGCACATAGCCTAGCCCCATCGCCGCGCCCAGATGATGCCCGTATGATCCGGATGACAGGTATCCGACAATCTCTCCATCGCGCGAAATAGGCTCGTTATGATATAACAACGGCTCAGGATCGCGCAGTTTAAATTGCAGCAAACGGGCATTCAGCCCGTTTTCCTTTTTCTTTAAAACCGCGTCCCGTCCAATAAATTCGGGCTTGTCTGTTTTCACAGCAAATCCAAGCCCTGCTTCAAGCACGTGATCTTCGCTTGTGATATCATGGCCAAAATGGCGAAAGCCTTTTTCGATCCGGCATGTGTCCATCATATGCATACCACAAAGTTTCAGATCAAGCGCGTGACCCGCTTCATGTATTACTTCAAAAACATGGGCAGACATATCAGTAGGAATATAAATCTCCCATCCCAACTCCCCCACAAAAGACACACGATGCGCCCGTGCCATTCCCATGCCAATTTCGATCTTTTGCATGGTGCCAAACGGGTTTTCGGCATTGGAAAAATCATTCGGTGACACCATCTGCATCAATTTACGCGCATTTGGCCCCATCACCGCCAGCACACCTTCGCCCGCCGTCACATCGGTGATGACCGCATTGAATTCACCCAAATGACGGCGTAGCCATGTCTGATCGGCAAGGCGTGTACCCGACGGCGTAACCACCAGATAGGCCGTTTCGCTTAGGCGTGTGACGGTTACATCCGCCTCGATCCCGCCGCGCGGGTTCAGGAATTGCGTATAAACAATTTTGCCCACGGGCACTGACATATCGGCCCCGCAAACGTGGTTTAAAAATGCCTCGGCATCGCGGCCTTCAATGCGGATTTTGCCGAAACTTGTCATATCATACATACCAACATTTTCACGAACCGCGTGGTGTTCACGGGCGGAATTTTCAAACCAGTTCTGGCGCTTCCATGAATATTTATATTCGCGCTCCTGCCCCGCATCGGCAAACCAGTTGGCCCGCTCCCATCCCGCAGACTCGCCCATCACGCCGCCTTGATCCAGCAAATGCTGATGAAACGGCGAGCGCCGGATGCCGCGCGCTGTGGCCTTTTGACGAAACGGATAGTGATCCGCATATAGCAACCCCAAGGTTTCTTTGGAACGTTCAACAAGATAGCGCTGATTACCCTGAAACGGTTGCATACGTGAAATATCCACATCCCCCAGATCAAAGGTTTTTTCGCCATCCTCCATCCACTGTGCCAATGCCATTCCGGCCCCACCCGCCGATTGAATCCCGATTGAATTAAACCCGGCCGCCACCCAGAAATTATCCAGCTCCGGCGCAAGGCCCAGATGATAGGCATCATCGGGGGTAAAGCTTTCCGGCCCATTGAAAAATGTATGGATGCCTGCGGTTTCTAACATTGGCATGCGGTTCACCGCCGCCTCAAGGATCGGCTCAAAATGGTCAAAATCCTCTGGTAGCTGATCAAATTCGAAATCTTTTGGAATACCCTCCATGCCCCACGGCTTTGACACAGGTTCAAACGCACCCAGCATGATTTTTCCGGCTTCTTCCTTGTAATAGGCGCATTCATCCGGCACCCGCAGCACTGGCAATTGTTCCAACCCCTTGATCGGCTCGGAAACAATGTAAAAATGCTCACAGGCTTGCAGCGGCACGTTTACGCCCGCCATTTCCCCCACTTCGCGCCCCCACATTCCGGCGCAATTGACCACATGATCAGCGGCGATAAATCCGCGATCCTCGTCAGTTTCCCATTCCACACCCGTGGCGCGACCGCCTTCAACCCGAACGGCACAAACCCGCACCCGCTCCTCTATTTGTGCGCCGCGCATTTTTGCGCCTTTGGCCAGCGCCAGCGCAATATTGGAAGGATCTCCCTGCCCGTCTTCGGGGATAAACACTCCGCCCACAACATCATCAATATTCAAATGCGGATA
>CAMZKY010000238.1 GCA_947311455.1 uncultured Marinosulfonomonas sp.
CGAAGCGCGTATTTCAAACTTCTTGCTGTGGCAATCTGCCTATTCGGAATATGAATTTATCGATACATTATGGCCTGATTTTACCCGCGATATTTTTGGTGAAGTCCTACAACGGTTCAAAAAACGTGATCGTCGTTTTGGCGGGGTCAAATCATGAGCCAAAACCGCTGGGATGATCTAAAACCACGCCTATTGTCGGCCATTGTAATGGCTGTTATCGGTGCGGGCTGTGTTATTTCTGGCGGGGTTTTGTTTGCTGCTTTAATTTCAATCTCGGCGGGTTTGATGGTTTGGGAACTGCGCCGCATGGTCGAACCTGATTTCTCGATGCCGGCGCTACAAGCGGGGTTGGCGGCGGCTATTGCCGTGGCCATTTCAGCCTTTGTGCCAATTTGGATCGCTATTTTGGTTCTATCGGGGGTGGTTTCTTTGCTGACCGCATTAACACCCCGTCATTGGGTGGTGTTTGGCATATATAGCGCCCTGATTTTGACCGCGAGCCTTGGCTTTATTCTGATGCGTTCCGAAATTGGCCTGACTTGGATGTTATGGATGATTTTCGTCGTAATCGCATCTGACACATTTGGCTATCTGGCGGGGCGGACGATTGGTGGGCCGAAATTCTGGCCGCGCATCAGCCCCAAGAAAACATGGTCGGGTACTGTGGCTGGATGGCTGGGCGCCGCGGTTGTTGGCGTTGTATTCAGCGCCGTATTCAAGTTATTTCCCGGTCTTTGGGGCCAAATGGCGCTGCTTTCCATGGCCACCGCGTTTGCGGCTCAAATGGGGGATATTGGCGAAAGCGCGATTAAACGGCGTTGCGAAATTAAAGACAGCTCAAACCTGATCCCGGGCCATGGAGGTGTGCTGGATCGCTTTGATGGTATGATCGGCGCGTCGGTGTTTTTGGTAACACTTATTGCTGGCGCGTATTTGATTATGGGCGGGGCCTGATTAATGCGACGCATTTCAATTTTTGGAGCAACCGGATCCATCGGGCAAAGCGCGCTTGATTTGATTGGCCGTAATCGCGGTGCGTATCAGGTTGTGGCCTTAACCGGGGGGCGTAATGTGGCGCAGCTGGCCAAGGATGCGCGTCAGTTTGATGCAGAAATCGCGGTTACTGCTTTTGATGAGTGTCTGGACGATCTGCAATCTGCACTGGCGGGCAGTGGTGTTCGTGTGGCTGCGGGGCAGGCGGCCTTGCTTGAGGCGGCAGATATTCAGGCCGATTGGATTTTATCGGCGATTGTTGGCGCCGCGGGGCTTGCCCCCGGATTTCGGGCCTTGCGTCATGGCACCACGCTGGCGCTTGCGAATAAAGAAAGCCTTGTGGCCGCGGGGCCGATTTTACTGTCCGAGGCGAAAAGATACGGCGCGCGGATATTGCCTGTAGATAGCGAACATTCAGCGATTTTTCAGGCCTTGGTGGGGGAAGATATTTCTACGGTTGAACGGATTATTATCACCGCATCCGGCGGCGCGTTTCGTGATTGGCCGATTGATAAACTGGCGGGTGCCACGCTGGCACAGGCCCAGACCCACCCGAATTGGGATATGGGTCAGCGTATTACGATTGACAGCGCTAGTATGTTTAACAAAGCCCTAGAAGTAATTGAAACAAAGGAATATTTCGAAATTTCTCCTGACAAGATCGAGGTGATAATCCATCCGCAATCTTTGGTGCATGCCATGGTTGGTTTTAAGGATGGCGGCATCATGGCGCATTTGGGCGCGGCGGATATGCGCCATGCGATTGGCTATGCGCTGTTTTGGCCGGATCGCGGGCATATTCCGGTGGAACGACTGGATTTTGCCAAGATTGTGCAATTGCAATTTCGCGCACCGGATGATCAGCGCTGGCCCGCCTTAAGGTTGGCACGAGAGGTGATTGCCGCGGGCGGATTTAATGGCGCAGTGTTTAACGCCGCCAAAGAAACCGCGCTGGATGGATTTATCGACGGGCGTATCGGATTTATGGATATGGCGCAGATCGTTGAGGAAACCCTGATCCAGTTAAGCGGCGATTTGCCCAATAACATTGTTGATAGTGGCCTTGAAACTGTGCTGGAAATAGATCAGATGTCACGCCAACGCGCCGCAAAAATAATAGGCGCACGACAGGCCTAAAGGAAAAACCATGGATTTGATCAGCTTTTTGCCCCAGTTCGGGAATTTTTTCTATACGGTCGGGGTGTTTTTGGTGGCGTTGATCATCATTGTCGCGGTGCATGAATATGGTCATTATATTGTTGGCAAATGGTCGGGCATCCATTCCGAGGTGTTTTCCATCGGGTTTGGCAAGGTGTTGTGGTCGCGCATCGATAAACACGGCACACAATGGCAGATCGCCGCGATCCCGCTAGGGGGGTATTGCAAGTTTCTGGGCGACAGCACCGCGGCCAGTGGTGTTGACGGTGAAATGATAAGCACCTTATCTGACGAAGAGCGTCGGCGTACCATGCATGGTGCCCCCTTATGGGCGCGCGCCGCAACCGTTGCAGCGGGGCCGATATTTAATTTTATCCTTTCAATTGGTATACTTACAGGAATGGGCCTGTTCACAGGCGTGGCCACATATCCGCCAAAAATCGATAGCCTTTATGCCCTGCCAAATTCCGAAATCGGATTGCAAGCTGGCGATAAACTGGTGGCGGTTGAAGGTGTTGAATATCCTGCGCCTGAAGGGTTTTCCGCATTTGCTGATGCTTTGCCGCTTAAGCCTTTGCTGGATTACACAATTGATCGCGCTGGCGATCAGCTTACCGTCAAAGGCCCGCCATTGATGCCAGCACGGATAAATTTTGTGTCGCCAGAATCGGCAGCAGCACGGGCCGGGATCATGGTGGATGATGTGATCTTGTCTATTGGTGGACAACCGGTGTTCGAATTTGGCCAAATGGTGCCGTTGATGAACAATACGCAGGGTGCGCCGACCAAAATCGAGGTCTGGCGCGATGGTCAAACGCTTGACTTCATCATTGAAGCCGAACTCAAAGATCTGCCAAAGCCGGATAACAGCTTTGAAACTCGTTATGTGATGGGGGTGAGCGGGAACTATTTCTTTACCCCGGCCACAGAAACGATCGGCCCGTGGGACGCCGCAAAAGAGGCTGTTACGCGTACTTACGATATGGCGGCGCTGTCGATTTCGGGGCTTTATCATATGATCGCCGGCAAAATCAGCGCTTGTAACATGTCCGGCCCGGTTGGAATGGCCAAAGGGGCAGGGCAGATGGCCAGCCAAGGCACGCAAAGCTTTATCTATTTTATTGCGCTTCTATCTACCGCCGTTGGTTTGCTGAATTTGTTTCCTATTCCGGTATTGGATGGCGGGCATTTGGTGTTTTTCGCTTATGAAGCGGTGTTTCGCCGGCCGCCGAACGAAAAAGTTTTGAACGGATTGATGATGATCGGGCTGATATTGTTGTTATCGATGATGGTTTTTGCGACGCTGAATGACATCTTTGGGGTGTTTTGTTAAGGCTTCCCTAAAATTGCCAACCCGGCGCCCAATTTCTGCCTTATTTAGCTTCTAAATCCTGCTTGAGTGAAAATCGAAAGAGCAAGACAATGCATACACTTCATAATGGATATCGCGGCCTATCTTTACTGGTTGACGTAAACTGGGAACGCCTGATGTATCCGGCAATGATCGCTATGGCCTTGGCCGCTGGCGCATTTGTTGGCAGCTTGCAATACTAAAGCCAACTCCATTTTCAAAGAAACAGGGCGCTCGTCAGCGCCCTTTTGCGCATTAGACTGCACGCATTTTGGGCTTTTGACAAGCCGAACAAGACCCGTTACCTAGAGGGTATCTGGGATGTCACAACGGGTTGAGTAAATGACCAATATAAAAACCGGCATTGCAGCCGGGCACGTAGCAGCGCACCGAGCAGTGCAACAATTTATCAATAGAACAGCATTTGTTCTTTTTATCGTATTTACAGCGGCTTACGCCGTTTCGGCCCCTTCGGCAGTGGCGCAAAGTTTTCGATTTAGCACGATTAAGATTGAAGGAAACCAGCGTGTCGATGCGGCCACAATCATTTCTTATGCGGGAATCACCAAAGGCAAAGCCATTTCCGGAGCTGCGCTAAATGATGCGTATCAGCGGATAATTAACAGCGGATTGTTCGAATCTGTAAATATTGTGCCTCGTGGTGGCTCATTAATCATCAAAGTTGTTGAATATCCTACAATCAACAGAATTAATTTCGAAGGCAACAAACGCCTAAAAGATGCGGATCTTCAAAAAATCATCCAGTCTCAAACGCGCCACGTCTATAACCCGTCGACAGCCGAAACAGATGTTGCGGCGATCACCGATGCCTACAGCCAATCCGGGCGCTATCTGGCGACTGTTTCGCCTAAAATCATCCATCGTTCAGACAATCGTGTTGATTTGGTGTTTGAAATTGCCGAAGGTAAAGTTGTAGAAATCGAACGCCTTAGTTTTGTTGGAAACCGTAAATATTCCGATCGTCGTTTGCGCCGCGTTCTGGAAACCAAACAGGCCGGATTGCTACGCTTTATCATCAGTAAAGATACATTCATTGCCGATCGGATCGAATTTGACAAACAGGTGCTCACAGATTTCTATCAATCACGCGGATTTGTTGATTTTCATGTCTTGTCTGTAAATTCCGAAATTGCCCGCGGCCGAGAAGGTTTTTTTATTACCTTTAGCGTGCAAGAAGGACAACAATTCAAATTTGGTGAAGTGACTGTTGAAAGCGATATCGCCGAAGTGGATGCAGACGAATTTGTTGCGGCTATAAAAATTAAGCCTGGCAAAACCTATTCACCATCGGTTGTTGAAAATACAATTGCGCGTTTGGAGCGTTTGGCGATTCAGAAAAGCCTGAATTTTGTTCGGGTTGAACCTCGCATTACCCGCAATGATCGCGATTTGACGCTAGACATTGAATTCCTTTTAACTCGCGGTCCGCGCGTTTTTGTTGAGCGGATTGATATCGAGGGGAACGCGACCACGCTTGATCGTGTGGTGCGCCGTCAATTTGATGTTGTCGAAGGCGATCCGTTTAATCCGCGCCAAATTCGAGAATCTGCAGAGCGTATCCGTGCCCTTGGATTCTTTAAAACAGCCGATGTGAATGCCTCTGAAGGATCAGCACCGGATCAGGTTGTTGTGGATGTGAATGTCGAGGAAGCACCAACTGGTAGCTTAAATTTTGGTGCTTCTTATGGAACAAGTGATGGGGTTGGCTTAACGCTTGGCTTTGAAGAGAAAAACTTTCTAGGCCGCGGGCAAACTGTCGCTTTATCATTCAACACAACGTCATCGAATGCAGCCTTGAGCGCGTCTTTCTTTGAACCGGCTTTCCTGGGGCGTGATCTGGGATTCTTTTTTTCCGGCAGCTATAAAACGTCGGACAATTCAAACGCAAAATATAATACACGGGTTACAAGCTTTAAATCAGGTTTAAGATTTCCGATCAGTGAAAATGGGCGTTTGGATGTGCATTATGGCCTATCAAAGACCGAGATTTTCGGTGTTGCTGCCGCTCCAGCTGCGTCTCCCATTTTGATTGCCGATGAAACAGCCGGCCCCTATATAACAAGTAGTATCGGATATAATTATTCGTTTGATACGAGGGGAAAAGGCCTCAATCCTGATGCTGGAATTGTTCTGAGGTTCAATCAAGATTTTGCCGGGATCGGCGGCGATTCACGGTATTTAAAAACCACGGCTTTGTTTGGGGCAGAAACCAAAGTCTTTAATGGCGATGTTACTTTGAGGGCTGTTTTAGAGGCTGGCGGCATTGCTACGTTGGGCGGTGGAAACACACATATTACCGATCGTTTTTTCTTGAACAGCGGAAAACTGCGCGGATACCAGCCAAACGGTATTGGGCCTCGTGATCTTGGAACGACGAACAAAGACGCGCTTGGTGGCAATTTGTTTGCTGTGGCGCGTTTCGAAGCTGAATTCCCTTTTGGGCTTCCTGAAGAATATGGCCTATCGGGTGGTGTATTTTACGATATCGGCTCGGTTTGGAGCTTGGACAACACAGCAGGTGTGCTGCCAGTGGATGACGGGTTCCATCTTCGCTCCTCGATCGGGTTCTCGATTTTCTGGACAACTGCAATTGGCCCGTTGCGTTTGAATTTTTCTCGTGCGTTGCAAAAACAAACCTATGATTTGGAGCAATCGTTCGAGCTAACTATTCAGACCAAGTTTTAAGATGCCAATCCGGCGCGCGTTCCTTCGAATTGCCCTTTCTATCGGAATAGGATGCGCGCCGATTTTTGCTGTTGCACAAGAGTTTTCGGCACCGATTACAACAGTGCTTACGATTGATCAGGATGTATTGTTCCAGTCAACGTTGTTTGGAAAACGTGTCAATAGCACGTTGAAAGAAGAAAGAGAGCGCTTACTTGTTGCAAAGCGGCAGATCGAGTCTGACCTCAGTGCAGAGGAACTTGATCTAACTAAAAAGCGTGAAACCTTGCCACCGGAAGAGTTTCGTCGATTGGCAAATGCATTTGATGAAAGAGTCCAAGCGATCCGCGCGGCGCAAGACGAAAAAAATCGCACGTTCAATCGCATTCTCACAGAAGAGCGCGCGCGATTTTTAAAGCTGATTGTTCCCGTTATTGGCGAAATAATGAATGAACGCGGGGCGCTGATGGTTTTAAATCGCCGAATGGCTTTTATTTCGGCCAATAGTATCGACATTACCCAAGACGCCATCCGTCGCATTGATATTCTGATCGGCGATGGAACAATTTCAGAAGACACGACCAATCCCGAGCAATAGACGTTTTTGGTGCCATCCCTGTCTTTCTCTTGTTTTGCGCGTGATGATTTGCTAGTCAGATTTGAATGTTGAAACCCAGTTTCAACAAAAGAAAATCTAAGGAAAGAGGCCCATGAGCGACACATTGAAAGAAGCAGATCTGGATATCATTCAACGGATCATTCCGCATCGCTATCCCTTTTTGCTGGTCGATAAGGTTAAAGATATCAAACCCAAGGAAAGCGCCGTGGGGATTAAGAATATCACCTTTAACGAGCCACAGTTTCAGGGCCATTTTCCTGGCGCGCCCATTTTTCCGGGGGTGATGATTGTCGAGGCCTTGGCGCAAACATCCGCTGTGTTGGTTGGAATTACGCTTGATTTGATCGACAAAGATTTGTTGGTTTATTTCATGAGCATCGACAAATGCAAATTTCGCCGCAAAGTGGTGCCAGGCGACGTGTTGGAATTGCATGTCGAAGTGATACGGGGCAGCCAAAAAGTTTGGAAATTCCGTTGTGTTGGCAAAGTTGATGGTGAAGTTGCGGCACAAGCAGAAATCACCGCGATGATTGATTTGCTAGAGGAATAAATCATGGGCATTCACCCAAGTGCAAAAATCCACGCCAGCGCGGTGATTGACGATGGCTGCAGCATTGGTGAAGGCTGTGTGATCGGGCCGTTTTGTTGTGTTGGGCCAAAGGTTGTGTTGGCTGAGCGGGTTGAAATCAAAAGCCACACGGTGGTGACGGGCAATACTGAAATTGGTGATGACACGGTGATCTTTCCATTTGCTTCGGTTGGTGAAATCCCCCAGGATCTGAAATTTTCCGGCGAAGATACGCGCCTGATCATCGGCAAACGCAATCGCATCCGCGAAGGCGCAACCCTGAATACAGGCACTGAAGGTGGCGGCGGGATTACCCGTGTTGGTGATGATTGCCTGTTTATGACAGGTGCGCATGTGGGGCATGACGCGCAAGTGGGCAATCATGTGATTATGGCCAATCAAGCCGCACTTGCAGGGCATTGTATTGTCGAAGACAATGTCATTATTGGCGGGTTGTCTGGCATTCACCAGTTTGTGCGCATTGGACGTGGCGCAATCATTGGCGCGGTTACCATGGTTACAAACGATGTGATCCCTTACGGATTGGTGCAATCCAATCGCGGGGTTCTGGACGGGCTAAATCTGGTAGGGTTAAAGCGCGGTGGGGTGGATCGAACCGATATCACGGCGCTGCGCGCTGCATTTCAGATGTTGTCACAAGGCGAAGGCACCTTCCATGAACGCGCGGCGCGATTGAAAGGCGAAAGCACAAGTTCGTATGTAGACGAAATTGTCGGCTTTATTTTGGGAACAAGTGATCGCTCGTTCTTAACGCCAAAATAATGACAGACCGTATTGCAATCCTTGCCGGAACGGGGCTCTTGCCGCAATTATTGGCCAAATCCAAGCCTGATGCGCTGTTTGTCAGCTTTGCGGGTGTTGATGTTGAATTACCGCAAAACCCCCATATCGCAGCCAGTTTTGAAACCTTGGGTGCATTGTTTGAAGGGCTGCATGCTGCGGGGATCACACAGGTGTGTTTTGCCGGCGCCATGAGCCGGCCACAGCTTGATCCACAAAAATTTGATACCAAAATGATCAGCCTTGCGCCGCGTTTAATGGCGGCCATGGGGCAAGGGGATGATGGGCTGCTCCGGGAGGTTATGTTGGTGTTTGCCGAGGAAGGTTTCCAAGTGATCGGCGCGCATCAGATTTTGCCGGATTTGGTGCTTGCGGCAGGCACCGCTGTGGGCGCGCAGTCTGCACAGGATCAAATTGATACAACCCGCGCACAATCCATTCTTGCCGCGCTTGGCGCGCAGGATGTAGGGCAGGGCGCGGTTGTAGCGGGTGGGCAATGTTTGGGGATCGAAACCCTGCAAGGCACCAATGCGATGTTGTCCTTTGTGGCGGCAACCCCTGCACATTTACGCCGCGCCAAGGGGGTGTTTGTAAAACAGCCCAAGCCAGATCAGGATTTGCGCATTGATATGCCTGCGATTGGCATGGAAACTGTGGCGCATGTGATCAATGCCGGCCTTGCGGGGGTGGTGATTTCGGCTGATGCGGTGCTGGTTTTGGAGCGCGACAAGGTTTTTGCGGCGCTAAAGGATGCAGGCGTATTCCTGCATGTTGTTTGATGCGCCTATACGTAATAGCAGGCGAGGTTTCAGGCGATCGTTTGGGGGGGGCGTTGCTTGAAGGGCTGCATCAGCTTACGGATGATTTGGAGTTACACGGGGTTGGTGGGCCGCTGATGGCGGCGCAAGGGTTGAACAGCCAGTTTCCTATGGATGAATTGTCGGTGATGGGGATCGCCGAGGTGCTGCCCAAATACCGCGCGCTGAAACGCCGTATTCGCGAATGCGCCGACGAGGTGTTGCGCCTGAAACCTGACGTTCTGCTTACCATCGACAGCCCTGATTTTTGCTTGCGGGTGGCCAAGCTGGTAAAAGCACAAAGCGATATCAAAACCATTCATTACGTTGCGCCCAGCGTTTGGGCATGGCGCGAAGGGCGCGCGGCAAAAATGGCGCGGGTGATTGATCATGTGCTGGCATTATTACCGTTCGAGCCGCCTTTGATGCAGGCTACTGGAATGGGCTGTGATTTTGTTGGGCATCCTGTGGTGTCCGAACCTGTGGCCAGCGCGCATGAATGTGCACAATTTCGCAAGCAATATGATGTTGGTGAGGATCCGATGCTGTTGGTTTTGCCCGGATCTCGCCGCGGTGAAGTGGAACGTTTAAGCCCGATTTTTGGTGCTGCGCTGGAAATGCTGGTGCGAAACCAACCAGACATTAAAATCGTATTGCCAGCCGCAGCCCCGGTCGCGGCACGGGTGAAAGAGCTGGTGGCAGGCTGGAGCGTGCCGGTTTTGGTGCTTGATCCCAATGATTTGGCGGACGCTCAACAGCAAAAGCGCGCCGCCTTTGGCGCGGCGGATTTGGCACTTGCGGCCTCGGGTACGGTATCGCTTGAACTGGCAGCGGCCCAAACACCCATGGTGATTGCCTACGATATGAACTGGTTTAGCCGTTTGCTGATCGCAAAGATGTTAAAGGTAGACACCGTCACCTTGGTGAATCTGGTGTCTGAAACGCGGGTTGTGCCTGAATTCTTGGGGAAAGATTGCACGCCTCAAGCTATTTCTAAAAGCCTGTCTGATGTTCTGTCTCAGCCCGGTCTTCAGATGCAGGCAATGGAAAGTACAATGAAACGGCTGGGAAAAGGCGATATCCCACCGGGATTGCGGGCTGCTAAGGTGGTTCTAAACCTCTCGGATTAAGGCTGGAATTACGCCAAGTAAACGGTTAAGTTCAGTTTATCAGCAGGAGCACCTCATGACAAAAACTTTGGTTGTTAATAATACCAGTTATCAAATTGATCTACCGGATGATGTGCCGCTTCTTTGGGTTTTGCGCGATGAAATCGGTCTGACCGGTACAAAATTTGGCTGTGGCGTTTCTGCCTGCGGGGCCTGCACGGTGCATATAAACGGCGCCTCGGTGCGATCCTGTCAGGTTCCCCTTTCGGATGTGGATGGGCCGGTTACCACCATCGAAGGCCTGGGTACGCCGGATAACATGGCGATTTTGCAAAAAGCATGGGTAAGCCATCAAGTGGCACAATGTGGATACTGCCAATCGGGGCAAATCATGCAGGCGGCTGATTTACTGGCACATAATCCAAATCCAACGGATCAGGATATTGACGATGCGATGAATGGCAATCTTTGCCGCTGCGGCACCTATTCCCGCATCCGCGCCGCAATTAAAACCGCAGCCAGTGAAATGAACGGAGGTTAGAATATGGGACGGATTAAAAAATATACCCGTCGTGCCTTTGTGATTGGCTCGGCTGCCGTTGCTGGTGGTGTTGCCTTTGGTGTTTATCAAGCCAAGCGCAGTTTGCCCAATCCACTATCTGCTAGCGCAGGTGAAACTGTGTTAAATCCCTATGTGATTATTGATCAAAACGGTGTCACAATAATCGCGCCACGGGCCGAAATGGGCCAAGGCATTCATTCTGCATTGGCGGCAATGGTTGCCGAAGAACTGGACGTGGATTGGCGCGATGTGACGGTTTTGCACGGCCCACCCGCGCAGATCTATTATAACGGTGCATTGATGCAAGGGCACGCCAGATATGATGATCGTGAAGGCGGTTTTTTAGGGAATTTGCAAGCCAGCGCCATGGATGTATTACCCAAAACCCTTGGTTTGCAGGTAACGGGAGGCTCTACCAGCAGCATCGACGGATTTGAGAAAATGCGTATGGCAGGGGCAATGGCACGTGAAATGTTGAAAATGGCCGCTGTAAAACAGGGCGGCGGGCCGGATATCGGCCAGTGGCGCACAGAAAACGGCTTTGTAATTTCACCAGATGAAACCAAGATCGTTTATGCCGATTTGGCTGAAATTGCGGCTACGTTAACACCGCCAAAATCCGTGCCGTTGAAGGCAGAAAAAGACTGGAAAATACTGAGTCATGATATGCCGCGCCCCGATATGTTGGCAAAATCTACGGGCACCGCGCAGTACGGGGCGGATAAACGCCTTAAAGGGATGAAATTCGCCACGGTTCGAATGAATCCACATCTTGGGGGCGTGATGCTTTCGATGAATTCAGACGTGGCACAAAAAATGGCGGGGGTGGAAAGGATTGTTGATCTTGAAACCGGTTTCGCCGTGATTGCCAGCAACACGTGGTTGGCGATGCAAGCGGCCGATGCCGTCGAGGTGGTGTGGGGCAAAGCCGATTTTCCATCAACCAATGCCGCGATAAACCGAAAAATAGAGGATTCTCTCGAAAACCCTGCAAACTCCACAGGGCGAGAGGATGGCGACCTTTCAAAACGCTATGATGGGGCAATTTCCGTTGCTGCCGATTATCACGTGCCGTTTTTGGCCCACACGACGATGGAGCCAATGAATGCCACAGCATTATTCACAGGCGAAACGCTTGAGATTTGGTGTGGCAATCAGGCACCGCTGGCCCTGCGCGACGCTGCGGCTAATGCCGTTGGATTGGATGGTGAAAAGGTGCACGTGCATGTGCCCTTTATGGGGGGCGGGTTTGGGCGCCGTGTCGAAGCCGATGCTGGGGTTCTGGCGGCACGCATTGCCAAAGCCATGCCAAACACACCGATTAAAACCATGTGGCGCCGTGAAGAAGACATTCAGCATGATTTCTATCGGCCTGCGGCCGCCGCGCAGTTTCATGGAATTGTCCACGATGGAAAGGCGGTGTTGTTGGATGCCAAAATAGCGGCCCCCTCGGTAACGCGCCAATCGGTGAAACGGTTCTCCGGTTTTGAGACAGGCGGGGCCGATAGCGCCCATCTTGAGGCCGCTGCCGAACAACCTTATGCAATTGAAAACTATCGCATTCGTGGATATTTGACGGATTTAAATATTCCGGTCGGGTATTGGCGTTCTGTTGCCAGCTCGTTTAACGGTTTTTTCCACGAAAGCTTTATTGATGAAATGGCCCATGCCGCTGGTGCTGATCCGCTTGCATTTCGGCGTGATCTGATTGCGCCGAATTCCCAAAGTGCCGCTACAGTTCTGGATGTGGTGCAGGAAATGTCAAACTGGACAGGAACCACACCAAAAGGCATTGGGCGGGGCGTGGCCTTTACCTGGTCATTCGGAACACCCGTGGCCCAAGTGATTGAGGTGCAACAAACCGACGATGGCATTAAAATCACCAAGGCCTGGATAGCGTGTGATGTCGGCACCGCCCTTGATCCCCGCAATATCCGTGCGCAAATGGAAAGCGGCTTGATTTATGGGTTATCCGCTGCGGTGCATGGTGAAATCAGCTTTGAAAACGGGCGTGTGGAACAAAGAAATTTCCCCGATTATGATGCCTTACGCATGGGAACGGTGCCGCAAACCGAGGTGCGTATTTTAGAGAACAACACCCATCTAGGTGGTGTCGGCGAGCCGGGCACGCCACCGTCTATGCCTGCGCTGGCAAATGCCTTGTTTGATCTTACGGGCACACGCGCACGTACGTTGCCACTTGCAAAAAGTTTTGATTTCATCTCGGCGTAAGAAAGGTTCGCAAATTGCCAGCCTTTCTCGTTATATTTAGGTGTGGCGCCCATCGAAATTAGCATTTCATGCGATAAAATCAATCAAGAATACATTATAAACGCCTCGTAATCCTTTGTTTAAAATGTAGTTTCATCCAACCTGCAAAAACCATTAAACTAGTTTAATGGTTCTTGTAAAAAGCCGTTTGAACCGCCCCAGATTCCCTGAACCAACCGCGTATTTCTACAAATAAATGACGTTTTTGGCCATTGCACCTGCGCCGCGCATTGCTACAAAGGCAGAGATGGAACAAGAGGTGCGCGATATGTCACAAAACGATCCCATGGTTATTTTCACGCCGTCCGGAAAGCGCGGTCATTTTCCGGTTGGCACTCCCGTTTTAACGGCGGCGCGCAAGCTGGGGGTTGATCTGGATTCCGTTTGCGGCGGGCGTGGAAAATGCTCGCGTTGTCAGGTCACACCGTCTTTTGGCGAGTTTCCAAAACACGGGCTTACGGTATCAAAAGATGCTGTTTCACCGTGGAACACCGTTGAGGAACGTTACAAATCCATTCGTGGGCTACTTGATGGGCGGCGTTTGGGCTGTCAAACCTTGGTTGAAGGCGACGTGGTGATTGATGTTCCCCCAGAAAGCCAAACCCATAACCAAGTGGTGCGCAAACGCGCCGAGGCACGTGATATCACCCTTGATCCGGCTGTGCGATTATATTTTATCGAGGTCGAGCAACCCGATATGCATGATCCCTCTGGCGATTTGGAGCGGGTGGTTAAAGCCCTGAAAGAACAATGGAATATTGGTGATGTGAGCGCCGATTTTCCGGTACTGAACACACTCCAAACCCA
>CAMZKY010000239.1 GCA_947311455.1 uncultured Marinosulfonomonas sp.
ATTCATCGCGCGGGCGAAAAACCGTGAATACAGCAGATGCAAAATCGCATGTTCAATGCCGCCAATGTATTGATCCACATTCATCCAATAAGCAGCATCATCCAGATCGGTTGGGGTTGCGGCGTATTGGATGAATGTGGATCAATACATTGGCGGCATTGAACATGCGATCCTGCACTTGCTGTATTCACGGTTTTTCGCCCGCGCGATGAATATCACTGGCCACTTGCCCCAGGCACCGAAGAACCGTTCAACGCGCTGTTTACCCAAGGCATGGTGACCCACGAAATCTATCAAACCCGCGATGAAAAGGGACGGCCTGTTTATCACTTGCCCGAAGACGTGGATCACGATGCTAAAACTGTTAAGGCAACAGGCGAGGCCGTGGAAATCATCCCGTCGGCGAAGATGTCGAAATCCAAGAAAAATGTGGTTGATCCGGTTTCGATCATCTCATCCTACGGGGCTGATACGGCGCGTTGGTTTGTGTTGTCGGATTCGCCCCCTGAACGGGATGTGGAATGGACAGCCTCGGGGGCCGAAGCCTCCTATAAATTCCTGAACCGTGTTTGGAACCTGTGTAATCGCATCGGTGAAATGGACAATGCCAAAGGGCAGGGCGATGACGATCTGTTACGCGCCATGCACCACGCAATTAATGATGTAACCAAAGGCATCGAAGGTTTTGCATTTAATACTTCAATCGCGAAAATCTATGCGTTCACCAACACACTAAGCAAATCCAAGGCAAATGCCGCAACGCAAAAGTTGGCGATCAAAACATTGGCGCAGCTGATGTCTCCGTTCACCCCGCATCTGGCCGAAGATATATGGGCGCATCAAGGCGGCACAGGGCTGGTGACGCAAGCCACATGGCCCGTTGCCGACCCCAAAATGCTGGTTGAGGATTCGGTGATCTTGCCGATCCAGATCAATGGCAAACGCCGCAGCCAGATCGAAGTGCCAAAAGATATGCCAAAAGACGAGGTTGAAAAAATCGCGCTGGCGGATAAGGCTGTTATTAAGGCGCTGGATGGTGGCGCACCCAAGAAAATAATCGTGGTTCCGGGGCGGATTGTGAATGTTGTCGTTTAAACATAAAATTTTATTCATTGTGATGCTGATCCTGTCGGGCTGTGGCTTTCAAGCGGCCTATGGCCCTTCGGGGCCTGCCAATGGCATTCGAAATACAATTCTGGTGGAAGCACCGGTTAATCGCAATGAATACAATTTTGTTAAACGGCTAGAAGAACGCATTGGCCACGCCGACAACCAACAATTCACTCTGTCATATACAATTACCCTTTCAGAAGAGGCGCGCGGTATCACCCCTAATCAGGTTATCACGCGCTATAATGTGATTGGTGTGGTCGATTTTAGCATCACGGATATGGGCAACCAGAATGTTAGCAGTGGAAAAATTGACAGCTTTACCAGCTATTCCACAACCGGAAACACCGTTTCAACCTTAACTGCCAAACGGGATTCTTATAAACGATTGATGACAATTCTAGCAGACCAACTGACAACACGATTGATCGGCACCGCCGCCCACTGGGCCAAATGAAACTAAACACCCGCGACGCCAATGCCTATTTTGCCCGCCCTGATCCGGCGCGAACGGGGCTTTTGATTTATGGTGGCGATGCGATGCGGGTGGCCTTGAAACGGCAACAGGTGATTTTGGCTTTGATCGGGCCAAACGGCGATGACGAAATGCGTCTAACGCGTATTCCGGCGGCTGATTTGCGGGGTGATCCAGCATTGCTGCAAGATGCTATGACAGCACAAGGTTTCTTTCCCGGCCCGCGCGTGGCTTTTGTGGAAGACGCCACCAATGCGCACGCCAAAATCATTGCCGCCGCCCTTGCCGATTGGCGTGACGGGGATGCTCAGATTATCGTAACGGCCAAACAATTAACCAAAGCCGCCGCCTTGCGCAAAGCCTTTGAAAACCACAAGAATGCTTATGCCGCCGGAATTTACGACGAGCCTCCATCGCAACAGGATATCGAAGATACGTTGAAAAAAGGCGGGTTAAACAACATCGATCCAGAGGCATTAAAGGCGTTGAATGATTTGGCCCGCAGCCTTGACCCGGGCGATTTTCGTCAAACCGTTGAAAAAGTAAGCCTGTATAAATTGAATGACAGCACGCCTTTAACAGTGGAAGACGTTATAAATTGCGCCCCAACCTCAACCGAGGCCGCGTTGGATGATGTGTTGAACATCGTTGCCGAAGCACGCCTTGGTGAAATCGGACCGATATTGCGCAAACTGGAAAGCCAGGGTGTGAATGCTGTCAGCCTTTGTATTGGGGCAACCCGTCATTTTCGCGCTCTCTATACCGCCGCGGGCCCTGCGGGTATTGGCGGATTGCGCCCGCCGGTATTTGGCGAACGTCGCGACCGGATGCAAAACCAGTTGCGCAAATGGGGCATTCAAAAGCTGGAAATGGCGCTGACGTTGTTAACCGATACGGATTTGCAACTTCGATCCACCAGCCGCGCGCCTGCGATGGCGGTGATGGAACGCACGTTAATTCGCCTTACAATGCTTGCGGCGCGATAAACTTCCGCAGGCCTTAGGGCGCATCATTCAGCACTGTGTTAATTGCGTTTACCACCCATTCACCTCCCGAAAACTGCAGCTTGGTTACCGACAGGTTATCGATATTGTGGCCGATTGTCTGCAACGCGCTGTGGCCGCTGGCCCGTTGAATCTGTGTCATGATCACGCCAATATGGGCAACGGCAATGATATGGGAATCGGGGTATTTGACATTTATACCATCGACAAATGGCTTAATCCGCGCGGCGGCCATATTCCAGCTTTCGCCACCCGGCGGGACAATATCGCCGGGTGTTTCCCAGTATGCCCGCGAAAGCGCGGGATCGCGCGTGGCAACTTGATCAAATTTTAGCCCATCCCACGCGCCAAAATTGAATTCGCGCAGCTTGGCAGTGTTTGGCAAACGTGTTCGGGATTGTGTAATGGCATCCGCCGTTGCGCTGGCACGGATCAAATCGGATGACACAACGATTGCGTCACGGGGTAGATAGGTTTGCAATCGGGCGATCTGTACAATATCAGACAGATCGGCAGGCACATCACGCCAGCCAACAAAGGCCTTTTCATGGGTTGGCCCATGGCGCACCCACCACCACTTTGTCATAGAGGTGTGCCTTTTAACACAAGAGGCAAACCTGCGATTACAGTGATAACGCGATCCGCTTGCGCGGCCAATGCGCGGTTCAACTGGCCTTGGGCCAATCGAAATTGGCGAGACAGTGCATTATCAGGAACAATACCGGCCCCGACCTCGTTTGTGACAACGACGACGGGTGCCTGACATTGGGCCAATGCTGTCAGCAAAGCATTTTGTGCCGTTTCAAGATTTGTGTTGGCCAGAATGTGGTTTGTCAGCCAGAGGGTTGCACAATCCAGTAACACCACGTCGTCACAGGTGGCGTTGGCAAGGGCAGGTTTCAGATCAAGCGGGGCTTCAACGGTGTTCCATCCCTCGCCACGGCTGTATTGGTGTTTCTGGATCTTGACGGTCATCTCGGCATCATGGGCTTGGGCGGTGGCGAGATAGATTTTATAGCGGCCATCGTTCAAGACCAGGCTTTCTGCATAATCCGATTTGCCGGACGACGCACCGCCGATCACAATGGTAAGAGCAGGTAAATGTTGCATGTGGAATTCATAACAAAACTATGGCAAGGGTGGAAGGACATTTCCATTTGGTGAGGGAAAATGAAACAGATTTCAATTGCGCTGATATTATTGACCGTTTTTGTCAAGGTTGGATTTTCCGAACAAATTTCCATGCGCGGGTTGGATGAATTGCAACAGGCCAATCTGTATTTTCTTGGAGAAACGCACGACAACCCGTCCCACCATATGGGGCAAGCGCGCGCGATTAGGGCAATAAAACCAAAAGCTGTTGTATTTGAAATGCTTACCCCTACACAGGCCGCAAAAATCACACCAGAGTTATTGATGGATGAAAACGCGCTTGCGGAGGCTTTGGGCTGGAATGCCTCTGGGTGGCCCGAATTTTCAATATATTATCCGGTTTTTTCCGCCCTAGGGGGGGCGAAAATCTATGGTGCAGCCCTGCCCAAAGACGCCGTGCGACGCGCATTCAAAGAAAGTGCGTCGGCCGTATTTGAAGGGGATGTAACAGAATTCGGACTGGATCGCCCTTTAAAACCGGATGTACTTGAACAACGAAAAGCCGAACAATTCGCCGCCCATTGCGAGGCGATGCCTCTTGAAATGATGGGGGGAATGATTGAGGCTCAACGGCTTCGCGATGCGCAATTTGCCGAAACGATGGTGCAAGCGTTTGAAGAAACCGGCGGTGTTTATAAGGGAATGGAAGCTATTGGCGGACCTGTGGTTTTGATCGCCGGGGCAGGGCACACACATTATGATTGGGCTGTGCCAAGTGTGTTGGCGCAGCGAAAACCCAGCTTCTCGATGATTTCGATTGCATTTATTGAAGGCAATCAAGCCCCGATAAAACGGTATGATTTCTGGATCAAAACGGAACGTGTTGAACGGCCAGATCCGTGTTTGGCGTTTAAGTAGTTTGCTTAAATTCCCCTGTCTTTCCTAGGGCATAGACCTAGTGATATGCACCAGAGGAATAGCTGGTTTTCGTTAAAGTGCTTCAAATGCGTTATCTGGATCACAGGCGCGAAAACCACGTAAAACCCTGATCTATGTCATGGAGCGGGCATGATTGTAGGCGCAGCACTGCTCTGAAAACATGATAGGAGCTTTCCATGTCTACCCCCCTTTCCGGCATCACCGTTATTGATCTTTCGCATGTTTTGGCCGGCCCGTATTGTTCTATGGTTTTGTCCGATCTTGGCGCGCGCGTGATTAAGATCGAGCGCCCGGGTTTGGGGGATGATACCCGCGCCTTTCCACCGTTTCGCGATGGAGAAAGCGCGTATTTCGCCGCGATCAACCGTGGTAAGGAATCGATCGCGCTGGATTTGAAAGATGATGCAGATCGCGCGATATTTGAACAAATGTTGCCAAAGGCAGACGTTCTGATTGAAAATTTTCGCCCCGGTGTGATGGAACGCCTTGGTTACGGGTGGGAGGATATCCATGCAAAATATCCGCATGTGATTTATGGCGCGGTTTCGGGGTTTGGCCACACGGGGCCGGAGGCGATGAAACCCGCCTATGATATGGTGGTGCAGGCGCGCAGTGGTCTGATGTCGATCACAGGCGAAAAAGATCGAGAGCCTGTGCGCGTAGGCGCATCGGTTGGGGATATTGTGGCTGGGATGTTTTTGGGGCAGGGGATTACGGCTGCGTTGTTTGAACGCACGAAATCAGGTGTGGGGCGCAAGGTGGATGTTGCGATGCTGGATGGGCAGTTGGCGATTTTGGAACACGCAATTGCAATCACCAGCGAAACCGGCGTTCCGCCCACCAGAACCGGCGCGCGCCATCCATCAATCACTCCGTTTGAAACCTTTCATGCGCGTGACGGGTTGTTTGTGATTGCGGCGGGGAATGACGCGCTGTTTGCGCGAGTTTGCGCGGCGATTGATTTGGGGCCGCTCGATAAAGACGAACGCTTTGCCACAAACGCCGCCCGTTGCAAGCACGTAAAAATCTTGAAACGATTGATCGAGACGGTAACTTTAACCCAAGACAAGGCGCATTGGATTGCCATTCTGGATGCGGCGGGGGTGCCGACCAGTGCGATACAGGATGTTGAACAAGTTATTAAAGATCCGCAAATTATTGCCCGTAATATGATTGTTGAAATCGGGGTTGCGGGCGGCGGAAAACCGTTTCTTGCGGCGGGGAATCCGATAAAAATTTCCGGCATGGATGACACGTTGGAAAACACCTGTTCACCACGGCTGGACGGAGATCGCAGCACGATATTGGAATGGCTTGAAAAGACAGCACCCTAACTGTCGTCAAAGCCGAACGGATTTGTTAGTGTATAGGCATGTGTGGTCGATTTGCCTTAACCCTACCTATTGAAGCCATGGCGCAAATGTTTGCGGCTGTGCCATCAAACAATCTTCCGGTTGGGCCAAATTTCAACATTTGCCCAACCACACAGATTTCTGTGGTGATTTCCGGTGAAAACCGGCGGTTGATTGCGATGCGTTGGGGGTTTGTGCCGCATTGGTATAAAACTGCGGCTGACGGGCCTTTGCTTATCAACGCGCGCGCCGAAACCATCGCTGAAAAATCCGCGTTTCGTCAGGCCTGCCGCGAACGGCGCTGTTTGATCCCAGCGGATGGGTTTTATGAATGGACGAAAACGGCGGATGGTGAACGTCTGCCGTGGTATATCAAGCGGCGCGACGAAACCCCCGTGGTGTTTGCCGGAATTTGGCAACGGTGGGACAATGGTGATGAGCCATTGACCACCTGCGCGATTGTGACCACCCCGGCAAACGCGCCAATGTCAAACATCCATCACCGAATGCCAATGATTTTGGAACCCGACAAATACGGTTTGTGGCTGGGTGAGCAAGGTAAGGGCGCTGCAAGATTAATGACAGCAGCATCGGACGATATTTTGACGTATTGCCGTGTGGATAAAAGGGTTAATTCCAACCGTGCGAGCGGACCAGACCTAATTGAACCGATTGATGTGGAATAAGGGCTTGCAGCCCGTCCGATTTCCCGAATATATAGGCGCGGTAAGCGGGTGTAGCTCAATGGTAGAGCAGCAGCCTTCCAAGCTGAATACGTGGGTTCGATTCCCATCACCCGCTCCAGTTTACTCATCACCCCCCTGTGACCATCCACCGCTTGTGAGAATTTAATTCTGGGCGTATGAGAACCGGACAAACAAGGCAAGGATCACGATATGGCGCGCGGCACTCAAACAATTCTGGAAGAGCGGGAAAAATCCAAAACAGTTGGCCCTCTGGCCGGATTGGGGCCATTTTTGCGCCCGTATATGGGCTTGGTGATTCTGTCTGGGCTGGCGCTCATTCTAACCGCGACGATTTCCTTGGTGGTGCCAATGGCGGTACGCCGTGTGGTTGACGGGTTTGGCGCGGAAAACAGTGCGCTTCTGGATCAATATTTTGGCGCGGCTCTTGGGGTTGCGGCGGCGTTGGCTGTGGGAACAGGGTTTCGGTATTATCTGGTGACGCGCCTTGGCGAACGGGTGGTTGCCGATATCCGCGAGGCGGTGTTTGCCCGCGTAATTACTCTATCACCATCGTTTTACGAAAAGGTGATGACGGGTGAAATCCTGTCGCGGATCACCACGGATACAACCCTTATTCAATCGGTAATCGGGTCGTCTGTATCGGTGGCGCTGCGCAATGTATTGATGTTGATTGGTGGAATGATTTTGATGCTGTTTACCAGCGCCAAATTAACGGGCTTGGTATTGCTATTGGTGCCATTGATCATTGTGCCGATTATCGTGCTGGGCCGTCGCCTGCGCAAACTTAGCCGCGAAAATCAGGATTGGATCGCTGCCAGCTCTGGCACCGCATCGGAATCCTTGTCGGCGGTGCAAACCGTGCAGGCCTTTACCCAAGAAACAGCCACCGCTCAGGCGTTTACTGATGTAACTGAAAAATCATATGGCACCGCGATGAAACGCATTAGCACCCGCGCGTTGATGACTGTGATTGTGATCTTTTTGATCTTTTCCGGTGTTGTCGGTGTGTTGTGGATCGGTGCACGCGATGTGCAGGCCGATATCATGTCGCCCGGTGAATTGGTGCAGTTCCTGATCTATGCGATTTTGGTGGCCGGGGCGGTGGGCGCATTGTCCGAAATCTGGGGTGAATTGCAACGTGCGGCGGGGGCAACAGAACGTTTGGTGGAATTGCTGCAAACCCAAGACACAGTAAACGACCCTGAAAATCCTGTTGCGCTGGCCGAAACACCAAAAGGTGAAATCGCCTTTGATGACGTCAGCTTTTATTACCCCGCGCGCCCTGATGTAGCGGCGATTTCTGGAGTTTCGGCTCAGATTAAAGCCGGCGAAACCATCGCGCTGGTTGGGCCGTCGGGGGCGGGGAAATCAACAATTATCCAGCTTTTGTTGCGGTTCTATGATCCGGCAAGTGGCACAATCAAAATTGACGGTACTGATCTGCGCGACATGAAGCGCGAAGATTTCCGTGGTGCGATTTCGTTGGTGCCACAAGATCCGGCGATCTTTGCCTTGACTGCCCGTGAAAACATTCGCTTTGGCCGCCCTGGAGCCAGTGATGCAGATGTTGAGGCCGCCGCCAAAGCCGCTGCCGCGCATGATTTTCTGGAGGCGCTGCCGGATGGATACGACACATATGTGGGCGAAAAGGGCGTAATGCTTTCAGGGGGGCAAAAGCAACGGATTGCCATTGCCCGCGCCATTTTGCGCGACGCGCCAATCTTGCTGCTGGACGAGGCCACGTCGGCGTTGGACGCTGAAAGCGAACGCGCTGTTCAGGATGCGGTGGATATGATGGCGGCCGAACGCACCACTTTGATCGTTGCGCACCGATTGGCAACGGTGAAAAAAGCCGACCGCATCTTTGTGTTTGAAGCGGGTAAAATCGTTGCTGTTGGCAATCACGATGAACTGGTGGCGCAAGGCGGTCTCTATGCGCGTTTGGCGAAATTGCAGTTTACGGCTGGTATGGCCGTGGAATAATTTCGTAGCGTTCCCCTTGCTATATTAGCCATTTCAGCGCATTTTTCCTTAAACCGCGCGCAAAGTTGCGGTATGGGAGGGAAAATATGCCGCAAATTGCAAATTTGGCCGATAGCGACGCGATTGAAAATGAAATGCCGTGGGAAGATCGCGATCTTGCCCAGACCATGTATCAATTCTTGTCAGCCACAGCGACCAAATTCGGGTCGCGTAAAGCCATCAGTTACCAGATCACATCCGGCCCCAAGGACAAAGCCGAAACCCTGACATGGTCGGAACTGTTTGCCAAAACCATGCAGACGGCCAACTTGTTTCGCAGTTTGGGTGTCGGCGAAAATGATGTAGTGGCCTATTTGCTGCCCAATGCCAATGAGACGGTGTTTACTCTTTATGGCGGAATGATCGCTGGGATCGTGAATCCAATCAATCCTTTGCTTGAATCGGAACAGATTGCCTCGATCCTACGCGAAACGAATGCCAAGGTCTTGGTGACATTAAAGGCCTTTCCAAAAACCGATGTGGCGCAGAAAGCCGCCAAAGCGGTTGAAATGGCTCCCAATGTCAAACACGTGATCGAGGTGGACTTGCTGCGTTATCTTGCGCCACCGAAAAAATGGATCGCGGGGATAATCCGCCCTAAAAATCCGGTCAACCACAAAGCCAAGGTTCTAAATTTTTCCAAAGAGATTGCCCGCCAGAATACCACACTGGATTTTGCTGATTCCCAAGGCGATCGGGTGGCGGCCTATTTTCATACGGGTGGCACCACAGGCATGCCGAAAGTGGCGCAACATTTATATTCCGGGATGATCTATAACGGGTGGCTGGGTGGCACATTGTTGTTTGATGAAACTGATAATGTGATTTGCCCCTTGCCGCTATTTCATGTGTTTGCTGTGCATGTGATTTTGATGGCATCGATTGCATCGGGAGCGCATGTGGTGTTCCCAACCCCTGCCGGATATCGGGGCGAAGGCGTGTTTGACAATTTTTGGAAACTGGTTGAGCGCCATAAAATCACCTTTATCATCACCGTGCCCACGGCCATCGCCGCCCTGATGCAGCGCCCGATTGATGCGGATGTGTCCTCCCTTAAAACTGCATTTTCCGGCTCGGCCCCTTTGCCGGTGGAATTGTTCAATAGATTTGAAAAATCAACAGGTGTGTCGCTTGTCGAAGGCTATGGCCTGACAGAAGCCACCTGCCTTGTGTCTCTAAACCCTGTGTTTGGGGAAAAGAAAATCGGCTCGGTTGGCATTCCGTTTCCCTATACCGATGTGCGGATTTTGGATTGCGACGATGCGGGTAAAGTGCGCAAAGAATGCGCACCAGATGAAGTGGGTGAAATCTGCATTTCCAACCCCGGCGTTTATACGGGCAACACCTATACGGAAGCGGATAAAAACACGGGGCTGTTTGCCGATGGAACACACCTGCGCACCGGCGATTTGGGCCGCATTGATCCGGATGGGTATTTGTGGATCACTGGTCGAGCCAAAGATTTGATTATTCGTGGTGGCCACAACATTGACCCCGCCGAAATTGAAGAAGCGCTGGCAGGGCACGAGGCTGTGGCCTTTGTTGGTGCTATCGGTCAGCCCGATAGTTTTTCTGGCGAATTGCCCTGCGCCTATGTGGAGCTGATTGACGGGGCTTCTGTGACAATTGAAGAACTGAAAGCCTTTACCAAAAAGCATATTCAGGAACGCGCAGCCAATCCTAAATATATCGAAATTCTGGACGAATTGCCGAAAACCGCGGTGGGTAAAGTGTTTAAACCCGAGCTGCGCAAAAGCGCGATTACGCGGGTTTATAATGAGGCCCTGGTTGAGAAGGGCCTTGCTGCCGAAGTTGTTCTGGTGATCGACAGCAAAAACCGCGGGCTGGTGGCGCAGTTGAAAAAAACTGGTGATGTGGATGAAGCAGCGGTTAAAAAATGCCTGGGCGAATATACTCGACCTTGGGAATGGGCGGAATAGTATTAGCCAAAAATGAAAAGAGGCGCCTCAAATGGGCGTCTCTTTTCCTGTCAGCATTTGGGTTTTAGTTGGTGCAAGCAACCGGAATCATAACCACCTCGGCGCCGCGACGGGTTTTAACCGTGCAAACTTTTTGGCGCTGAACCGCGGCGATTTCCTGGGTTTGAATGCCTAGCAGGCGATTTTGGTCAACTTCGATTCCATCGGCAATCGTGTTATCATCTACGCCCACCAGTGAAAGCGATAGACGCCCGGTGTTTTGAGCTTGCGCCAATGAAGCAACCTGCGTGGGGCTTACCTCTGCCGTTACGGTTTTGGCAACTGACGCGCCTTTGCGATCATCATCGGCGGATTGATCAACAGCCACCAAACGAATACCGGATTCAATGAGCTTTGTAATACCTTCGCGGTTGCTGCCAGTGCCTTTGCCACTCCAGTAAACATCAACGCGGTCGCCCGGGCGTAAAAAGCCGGAAACACCGCTGGTGACATCCACTTTTATTGTAAAGGCACGCATCCCTCTTGATAGACGCGAAGTAATGCCCGCTTCCTCACCGGGGTCGGTGACCTTGGTGCGTAAAATGGCTTCGCCAGCTTCCATTGTGCGTAAAACAGAGCGCAGCTTTTCATCACCATTCGGAAATAATTGGCTGGCCTTGGTAAAGGCACCAGATGGAATGGCATTTTTGGGCCATTTAACCAATTTCACATCCGAAAACTTTAGCTGCTTTCCATATCGCACTTCGTGGGTGGAAACGAAAACATCGACAGTTTCAACGATGCCGGAATTCAGTGATTTTTGGTGCTCAAGCTCGGCTTGATACGAGCTAAAATACCCGCGTGCCATATATACGGCCAATCCGGCCAGTCCGACCCCGAGGATCAGAACCAATCCAAATACTAAACGCATGGTTTTTCCTTTCTGCTCTTAATAACCGGCTACATTGGCGCGGTTGGATTCCTAATTAGGGATACTATGGCGGTGAAATGTGGCATAAAGTGGGGCAAAGAATGGTGATCCAAAGGGCAATTCCGGCAAACTTGTGCAAAGTTACGCCTAATGGTTAAAAATACCCTAGCGTTCGCGTTTTGATTGTTGCACCAATCCCTGTAGATTTATCAAGTACCGGATTGCCGATGGTCGTCATAATAGCGACAGACAAGCCTATAATGGCGGCAGTTAAAACGACCCAATCAACGGTGACGGCTCCGCGTTCGGAATGAATGAATTGGTAAAGGAAAATGTTCATCGCCTGCTCCCGTTATGAAAATTGTGTTCTTGCGATTTCCTCTGGCCAGCCTGTTTTTGGGCGGGCCAGAGATGGGCATGTATTAGTAAGAAGCGATTGCCGATGTTTTCAAGCTTACTTCGATGTCGTCAGCCAGATCAGTAGCACCAGCACCAACAGATGTCATAACAGCAACGCCAAGACCGATGATTGCGGCGGTTAACACAACCCAGTCAACAGTTACGGCACCGGTTTCATCATCGTTGAAAGATTTAAAGAGTTTGAACATAGTGTATTTCCTTTGTGATCTGTGTTGGCAAACCAAGGAATTTTGCCTTGGCTTGAGAAAGGGATATTGAGGAAATGCGGCAGTAATCTGTTCGCCGCTCGTCGGGGGCGTGGACTATCTTGAAACTTTGAATCGTATTTTTTCGTGTATAAACGCGAAATTGCGACCCTTGGGCCGCGACCGGCATGTCCAGAATTCTTCGAACTTAATAAGACGCGATTGTTGCGGCTTTTAGGTTTGTTTCGATGTCATCAGCCAGATCAGTTGCACCAGCGCCAACAGAAGTCATAACAGCAACACCCAGACCGATGATTGCAGCTGTCAGAACAACCCAATCTACAGTTACGGCACCAGATTCGTCATTTGCGAAGTTTTTGATAAAGTTAAGCATTGTTTGGTTCCTTTAAGATTCGTTTACTCATTTTCTCCACACCGTTTAAAACTTCACCGGATCGACCTCTTATTGACCCTCTGTTCGTTTTGGTATGCAAACGTTATCCCATGGGAATGCGGCTGCTTTGGTGCAATTTGATGAAATGCGTATTTAGATCGGAGAAATCATCTTAACCTGTTGTTAGTAACGATTAATAATTACTATTTTTGGCGAGTGGTTTTTGAAACAATTGCATTATGACCAGTTTATCGTGCGAAAACCTGCATTTTTAGCGGAAAAACTGGAACATTTAGCAGCATCTGTTAATGTTACCAAAACAATAACGGGCATATATATGAGGCTATGTTACTTTCTTTGGGCGGGTGCAGCTCTGTTTTTATTGAACATTACTGCCATAGCCGAAACACCCGCGCCATATCCAGATTTCACTTTTAGACGTGTTAAACCTCCATCGAGTGGGGTGGGTCATAGAATTACAATCCAAATTGCGCCTGATGCGTCCACAGTTCCCTCCACGCAAAAGCAAACCGATGCGAAACCGGTAAAACCTGATGCCGGAGCACTTGATTGGTATTGGACGGGCATTTCAGCAAAGCTAAGCGATAGTCGGCCGGGCCGACTGGCGGATGCTGTTACCTATCTGGACAAAGGGCCAAACGGGCAAACTGTGCCCAAGCCACGCCTCCAGCATTTGCAAGATATAGTCACCGCACATGGCACAGATATTTTGTTGGCCACGATTGATACAAAAGTATCCCCAGCATTTGTACTGGCTTTGATCGGCGTGGAATCCTCGGGAAAGACGAATGCAGTCAGCACGGCTGGGGCTACGGGGTTGATGCAGTTAATGCCCGACACCGCAACACGGTTTGGCGTTACCGATGCAACGGATGCCGCGCAAAACATTAAAGGCGGTGTGGCCTATCTGGATTGGCTGATGAAAGAATTTGATGGTGATCCGGTTTTGATATTGGCAGCCTATAACGCTGGTGAAAATGCCGTAAAGAAAAATAAAGGTGTGCCCCCATATGCTGAAACGCGTGATTATGTGCCCAAGGTGCTGGCCGCTTGGACAGTGGCACGTGGATTGTGCTTAACCCCGCCAGAGCTGATTTCGGATGGGTGTGTATTTGCGCTAAAGGCGGCTCAAACCGGAGGAAAGAGTGAGTAAATCCAAAGATAGCCGCTTGCCTATGCAGGGCATCAAGGTGCTGGATGCATCGACATTTATCGCCGGGCCATCCTGTGCGGCCTTGTTGGCTGAATTTGGTGCAGAAGTGATCAAGGTAGAGCATCCCGTTGGTGGTGATCCCTTGCGTCGCCTTGGAACAGATAGCGGATCAGATGGGCGTTCGCTGCTTTGGTTGAATGAAGGGCGGAATAAACGCTCGGTCACGCTGAATTTGAAATCCGCAAAAGGTGGTGAAATGTTTCGTGCGCTGGCTGCTAAAGCCGACGTGGTGATCGAAAATTTTCGTCCCGGTACAATGGATGGATGGGGGCTTTCGTTTGATACGCTGCGCGAGAATAACAAAGGCCTGATCATGCTGAAAGTCTCGGGGTATGGTCAAGATGGCCCTTACCGTGACTTGCCCGGATTTGCGCGTATAGCGCATGCTGTCAGCGGATTAAGCCACCTTACCGGTGAAAAGGGTGGCGCGCCCCTTACGCCTGGTTCGACATCTTTGGCCGATTATATGTCGGGCCTTTACGGTGTTATCGGTATTATGATGGCCTTGCGTAGCCGGGATGATACCGGAAAGGGTCAGATGATTGATGTGGCTCTTTATGAATCGGTTTTTCGTGCGCTTGATGAAATTGCCCCCGCTTATGCATTGAATGGAACTGTGCGCGGGCGGCAAGGTATTCACACAGTCAACGCCTGTCCACATGGGCATTTTGAATGTGCTGACGGGAAATGGGTGGCGATTGCGTGCACCAATGACAAGATGTTTGCGCGCTTGGCTGGTGCGATGAATGCGCCAGAGCTACTGACGCTATATCAAACCGTGGCATCGCGGATCAAAGCCGAGGATGACGTGAACGGATTTGTTCAGGCTTGGACGGGTGCGCGCACGCAAACCGAGGTGCAGCAAGCGTGCAATCAAAGCGAGGTGCCATGCGGCGCAGTTTTGTCCATTGAGGA
>CAMZKY010000240.1 GCA_947311455.1 uncultured Marinosulfonomonas sp.
CGGTGGCGTTACGGATCATGTCCAACGATACCAGAACCAGCGCCAAACCAATAAGAATGCGTCCGGATTGACGCACTGTTTGCTTATCGCCTTTCAAAAATAACGTAACACCAATCAAAATTAGCAATGGCACCAGCCAAGCAGCACGCACCAGCAAAATCTGGGTGACAATCGCCGAGCCTAAATCCGCACCAAGGAAAATGGCCAACCCAACCGTAACGGATAAAACCTTTTTCGAGGCAAAATTGGTGACCAATAACGCCACAGCCGTGGAGCTTTGCAATAGGATTGCCGCCAAAACACCCGTTCCCGCTGCCAAAAGCGGATTACCCGAGCTGTGGCGCAGCCACATGCGCAACTCATTTGAAAAAGCGCGTTGAACGCCGGTCCGGATAATTCGCACAGACCACAACAATAGGGCCGCTGCACCCGCAAGATTTAGAATAAACAGGAGTGCCACATTTGCCTCGTAAATTGTTAAAAGTTCGCACTTACTAGGAGCATTGCGAATGGGTTGCAAGTGACCAAATTATGTTATTTATTACGATCGTTTGATAAAAACTTGTATTTTTGGTCAAAATTATACTTGTAAAATTGATATGTACCAGTAGCGTGACAGGATATATAAATGTTCTGGGAGGACAAATCATAATGAAAAAACTTTTAACAACTGTTGCGGCGATTGCCACACTTGCGCTTACGGCTGGTGCGGCATCCGCTGAATGTGAACGCGGCGATCTGGATGCACGCTATTGCGATACCAATGGGGATCTGATTGCGGATACACCCACAGATGAAAGCAAACTTCTTGATCCTGATACACTGATCTTTGCCTACACACCCGTAGAAGACCCTGCTGTCTATAAAGAAGCATGGTCGGATTTTCTGGCATATCTAGAAGAAAAAACCGGCAAGAAAGTAATCTTTTTCCCGGTTCAATCCAATGCCGCCCAAATCGAGGCCATGCGTTCAGGGCGTTTGCATATCGCTGGTTTTAATACAGGTTCAAACCCGCTGGCGGTGAATTGCGCCGGCTTTAGCCCGTTCACAATCATGGCAAAAGCCGATGGCAGCTTTGGTTATGAAATGGAAATCCTGACATATCCCGGTTCGGGCATTGAAAAAGTAGAAGACATTCGCGGCCAACAGCTTGCGTTTACCTCCCCCACATCAAACTCGGGCTTCAAAGCACCATCCGCAATTCTAAAAGCCGATTTTGACATGATCCCTGATCGTGATTTTGAAGCTGTATTTTCGGGTAAGCACGACAACTCGATCCTTGGTGTTGCCAATCAGGATTACAAAGCAGCGTCGATTGCCAACTCGGTACGTGACCGGATGATCAAACGTGGTGTGATTACAGAAGATCAAACTGTTTCGATCTATAAATCACAAACATTCCCGACAACGGGGTTTGGTACGGTATACAACCTGAAACCGGAATTGCGCGCAGCGATCAAAGACGCGTTTTTCTCATTCGAATGGGCGGGCACGTCGCTTGAGGAAGAATTCTCGAAATCAGGTGAATCGCAGTTTATCGAAATGACATACCAGGATTTCTGGTCGGTTATTCGTAAAATTGATAGCGCCAATGGCGTAAGCTATTCCTGTCAGTAAATTGCTGATTTAGACTACGCGGCGGCCAAACGCGTTTGGCCGCCGTTTTTATATATAATGGCCCAATGGCCATAAAAGGGGCAGGGGATGTTAGAGCTTAAACAGCTAACAAAAACATATAAAACAGGGGATCAGGCGCTTAAGGCGGTTGATCTAACAATGCCTGCGGGGCAGGTTTTGGCGCTGATTGGCCCATCTGGTGCGGGTAAATCCACGCTCATTCGTTGTGTGAACCAACTTGTTCGCCCAACCAGCGGGCAGGTGTTTTTGGCAGGGGACGAAGTGACCGGCCTAAAAGGCAACGCCCTGCGCCGTGTGCGCCGCCGGATGGGGATGATTTTTCAAGAATACGCCTTGGTTGAACGGCTGACAGTGATGGAAAATGTTCTGTCGGGCCGTTTGGGCTATGTTGGTTTCTGGCGCTCGCTGTTTCGCAAATTCCCGCAAAAAGATGTGGATGAGGCGTATCGCCTGCTTGATCGTGTCGGTTTGCTGCATATGGCCGATAAACGCGCCGATGAACTATCCGGCGGGCAACGTCAGCGGGTCGGAATTGCGCGCGCGCTCATTCAAGACCCCGCGCTTTTGCTGGTGGATGAACCCACAGCGTCGCTTGATCCTAAAACCAGCCGTCAGATCATGCGCCTGATCGTTGAGCTGTGTAAGGAACGCGGCTTGGCGGCCATTATCAACATTCACGACGTTGCGTTGGCGCAAATGTTTGTGGAACGGGTTGTTGGCCTTAAAATGGGGGCGATGGTGTTTGATGGCGGGCCAGATGATCTGGTGCCGGATGTGCTCACCGAAGTTTACGGCGAAGAAGATTGGGAAGCGACGATTGAAAAGGTCGATGACGACGATGATGCGGATGGTGACGCATGAGCACGGATCTAGACGCCATTGTCGGAAAACCATGGAAAAAGCCCAGCTTTATCAAAAATCCAGCCCTCAGATGGGGCTTGGTTATTCTGGCTGTGGTTTATTTCTACTTTGCCTTTACCACCATCGATGTAAACTGGGCACGGATTTACCGCGGCCTTGATCGTGGTTGGCAATTTATCCTTGGCTTTGCAAACCCGGATTTCACCTCCCGTTGGAGCGATATCTACGCGGGCTTTATGGAAAGTGTGGTGATGACCGTCGCGTCAACCGTGGCTGGGATTGCAATTTCCATTCCTATTGCCCTGGGGGCGGCGCGCAATATCGCGCCTTTGCCTGTCTATATGGTGTGCCGGTTTATCGTTTCGATTTCACGTGCGCTAAATGAAATCATCGTGGCAATCATTCTGGTGAAAATTTTTGGATTTGGCCCGCTGGCCGGTTTCCTGACCCTAAGTTTCGCGACCATCGGATTTCTATCCAAACTACTGGCCGAAGAAATCGAAAGCATGAACATGGTCGCCCCCGAAGCCATTCAATCAACAGGGTCATCATGGGCGCAGTGGATCAATTTCGGGGTGCAACCCCAAGTAATGCCGCGCCTGATTGGCCTTTCAATGTATCGCCTTGATATCAATTTCCGTGAATCTGCGGTGCTTGGCCTTGTGGGGGCGGGCGGCATTGGTGCCACGCTCAACACCGCCTTTGATCGCTACGAGTTTGATTCAGTTGCGGCGATTTTGTTGATCATCATCGTTACCGTTATGTCGCTTGAATACCTGTCCGGCGTTATCCGCGAAAGGATCAAATGATATGCCAATGATTGAAAAAAACGGCCAGAAAATCTGGCAAGTACGGGATCGCAAAGCGCAGTTTATCCGTTGGGCGATGTGGTTCTTTGGCACCGTTGCGTTTTTAATGGCATGGAAAGTGATTTCTGACGGCACCGAATGGTATTACGTGCAAACCGCACCACAAGCAGCCAATGATATTATCACCCGCGCATGGCCGCCGAAATGGGGCTATATCAATAAATTGTGGGGGCCGATTTGGGATACGGTGAATATCGCCACCATTGGCACCATTGTGTCTTTGATGCTGGCGGTGCCGATTGCCTTTATGGCGGCGCGCAATACGACGCCAAGCATGCTGTTTGTGCGTCCGCTGGCATTACTGGTGATTGTTGCGTCGCGCTCGGTCAATTCATTGATTTGGGCGCTGTTGCTGGTTTCGATTGTTGGTCCGGGCGTTTTGGCCGGGGTTGTTGCGATTTCGATCCGCTCCATCGGGTTTTGTGCAAAACTGCTGTATGAAGCGATTGAGGAAATCAACGAAACACAGGTTGAGGCAATCACCGCCACAGGTGCACGCCCGTGGCAAGTGATGGTTTACGGAATTGTGCCCCAGATCATGCCATCATTCGCGGGCATTGCCGTATTCCGCTGGGATATTAATATCCGCGAAAGCACGGTTCTTGGCCTTGTGGGGGCGGGCGGGATTGGCTTGCAGCTGAATTCGTCGCTCAATATCCTGTCGTGGTCACAAGTCAGCCTGATCCTTATGGTGATCCTGTTTGCTGTGGTGATTTCAGAATGGGTATCTGCAAAAGTGCGCGGCGCAATAATCTAGCCAAACCTGTAGGCATTCTATCTTCCCGTCGCGTTGTCAGCGGCGGGAATTTCTATTTTGTACCTAATGCAACACAATTTTACCTTTTGGTTCGCAAATATGCATGCTGATACAATCAATCTATGATTGCGTGGCTTTCCCGATGCCCGTCGTTGGAAACTTGGTTTTGGAAATTGCCGCATTTCGCTAGAGTGTTAGAATGAAAAATCTATTCCTGTGCCTGATGCTGATAATTTTCGCGCCGAAATGCCTGTTGGCCCAACCCGCCCCTGTTGATGTAAAAATTGTTGTGGCAGTGGATGCCTCGGGAAGTGTCGATCCAACCGAACTGAAACTTCAGATCAATGGCATTGCCAATGCCTTTCGTGATCAATCAGTGCAGTCGGCTGTTCAGGCAGGGTATCATCACGCGGTTCTAGCGGCAGTGTTGGTGTGGTCAGATGCGGCCTATCCAAAATATCCAACGAAATGGCACAGGTTGGATAATCCGCAATCTTTTGCAGATTTTGCCAAGGAAATCGAATTGTTTAATATTTCGGCGCCTGGTGTGCCCGCGATTGGTGGCGGTGGCACAAATATTGGTGATGCTCTGGTTTATGCCATTGAAATGATAACTAAAAATAAGGTCACAGCCGCCCGTACGGTGATCGATGTATCCGGCGATGGCCCTGAATCCAGGCCATGGGTGAAAGGCGCGATTGAATTACCGCAAGCGCGCGCGCTGGCACAGAGGCGCAATATCACTGTAAACGGGTTGGCAATTGAAACCGATATTGCCGATTTGCACCAATATTACCAACGCCATATGATCGTTGGGGCAGGGGCGTTTGTTGAGCGTGCAAAAGATTTTGAAGATTTCCAGCGTGCCATTATCAAAAAGCTTTTACGAGAATTGTCCTCAACACCATTCGCTGCTTTGGGAGGGGCAATCCCCGTTAAGCGGAGGGAATATATGCAATAAAAAAGCGCCCCGAACAGGCGCTTCATTTAATTGCGATTTTGCGAAAGGCCTAGCGACCCCAAGTGCGAACCTGACCACAATCCATGTGAACAAAGTTTGATTTCGAATACTTGCCAACACCACCACCACCACAGGCCATAGCCGCGCGATATACTTGATTTACCGAGCGGGATTTAAGGCGCGTGTCTGCGGCTTTACCGCTCATGTGAAGGGAGTTTTTGGCAACGCCGCGCGAGCGGCGACGCAACATTGCGTTGGTTTTAGGGGAGCGATAGCCGGACAACAGCAAATAAGGCTCGTTCACATCCATGAGGTTATGGGCAGCGGCCAGAATATCAAAGTTGCGGACATCCATTTTGCGCGTGGTGCCTTCGCGCCAGTCGCGCATGAAATAGGTTACTTCTTTGATGGCGTCTTTGATGTATTTGCCATCGATCCAGTAAATCATATCCAGATGTTCACCGGTGCGGCCAGAATACATACGGATACGGCGAATATCGCCACTGCCCCGCAAAAATCCGGCGGCTTTGGAATAGGTCGGCGCCGCAACAAGCGTTGTTGCGGCGAAAGCCTTAAGAATGCCGCGGCGTGTTACGCCGGAATTTGTAAATGTATCAGTTGCCATCGTCTATTGCCTGTCCCATATCAAATACTGCATTTTACAGTTACTTGAGTGTTCATCCCCAGATGTGCTGGCCTTATTGCACGGCACGAATCAAACACCAAGTCCTGTTTTTATACCGCCATTGTAATCAAGCGAAATCGGCAAAAATCTGCTTAAAATTGGGCAGTGTTGTGGTTACGCAGAGAATACCGCCATATTGTTGAGAAAATGTCTACAAAAGTAAGGAAAAACATAATTGTGAAGTGACTTGTATTCGTCTAGCGGTGACAATTCTGTTATTCTATCACCTTCTTGGTGAATAAACTATTTTCGAGGCTGCTCAATGACCATTGCTTACCATTTCCTGCGCAATATGCGTAAATATACGGCCTTTATTGCGCTTTTATTGACGATTTTACATATAAATACACCCGCTTATGCGCAGGTAACGGCCCTGAAACAGGCTATTGCCGAATCGGCGGCCAAAGATCCGGCCCTTGCGGCCTTTTATCAAGAACGCGGATACAAACCGATTTGGACCGGGCGCAGCAGCAAAGATTCGTCGCGTCGCAAAGCATTCCTTGCCGCATTGGCCAAGGCCGGTGCCCATGGCCTGCCAATGAAACGCTATGATCCCGCTGCAATCAAGGCACAGTTGAGAGCCGCCAAAACAGCCCGTGATCGCGGGCATCTGGATGTGGCGCTTAGCAAAATGTTCCTGCAATATGCAGGTGACATCCGTTCCGGCGTGCTGGTGCCCAAACGCATTGATAAAGATATCGTGCGCACGGTTCTAAGGTGGGATCGCAAGCAAACGCTTGAAGCTTTTGTAAAAAGCTCGCCCAACGGGTTTATCAAAAAGCTACCGCCACAATCCAGCCAATACGCGCTGTTGATGAAAAACAAGCTGTTGATGGAAAAACGCATTGCCAAAGGCGGGTTTGGGCCCAAAGTGGGTGTATCTTCTCTTAAGATTGGCCAATCCGGTGGCCACGTGGTGGCCCTGCGCAATCGCCTGATTGTCATGGGGTATCTGAAACGCTCGGCTTCGAAAAACTATGACGGGGCGCTACAAAAAGCGGTTCAGCAATATCAACTGGATAACGGCCTGCCCGCCGATGGTGTTGCCGGCAAAGCCACAATTGTGCAGATCAATAAATCAGCACAAGAACGGCTGCAATCTATCATGGTCGCAATGGAGCGTGAACGCTGGTTAAACCAGCCGCTGGGAAAACGGCATATTCTAGTTAATCTGGCCGATTTCACCGCCAAAATCGTTGATAGTGGCAAGGTTACATTTGTAACCCGCTCTGTGGTTGGCAAAAATGCCTCGGATCGTCGTTCACCTGAATTTTCCGATGTGATGGAATTTATGATCATCAACCCCACATGGAACGTGCCGCGTTCAATCACCACCAAAGAATACCTGCCGCAAATGCAACGTAATCCAGGTGCTGCGGGCCATTTGCGCATTGTTGATTCCCGTGGGCGCACAATCTCGCGCTCACAAATCGATTTTAATGCCTATACTGCGTCGACCTTTCCATACGCATTGAAACAACCGCCCAGCAGCCGCAATGCCCTTGGATTGGTCAAGTTTATGTTCCCGAACCCATACAATATCTATTTGCACGACACGCCGTCCAAAAGCCTGTTCCAACGCAATGTGCGCGCCTTTAGCCACGGCTGTATACGGTTGGCGCAACCTTTTGATTTTGCCTATGCACTGCTTGCCAAACAGGAAAGCAACCCACAGGCCTTTTTCAAAAAGATTCTGGCGACGGGAAATGAAACACGTGTTGATTTGAAAAAACCTGTGCCTGTGCATCTGATTTACCGCACGGCCATTGCCAAACCCAAAGGTGGCGTTGAATATAGACGTGACGTTTATGGCCGTGATGCAAAAATATTCCGCGCCTTGACCAAAGCAGGGGTGGTTATGCGGGCCATTCGCAGCTAAATCTGTTCTCAACACATTGTTGGGGGCCAAGATGGGCTATCGAATTTCTGAAATTGCAACGGCGCTTGGGGCACAAGCCTTTGGCGCTGTTGATCTGTTAATCACTGACGCATCCGAACCTGCATCCGCGTCGGAAACATCATTGGCACTCGCCATGAGCGAACAATACGCCGATGGTTTGAAACAGGGCAAAGCCCGTGCGGCGATCCTGTGGGATGGGGCCGATTGGCAGGCTTTGGGGCTTGAAGCGGCGATATTTGTGCCACGCCCGCGTTATGCGATGTCCGGGTTAACACAGCTGATGGATGCGGGGCCGGATATCGACGCTGGCATTCATCCAACCGCAATCATTCACCAAACGGCCAAAATCGGGGCAGGGGCGGCGATTGGGCCGTTTGTGGTGATTGGCAAAGATGCGGTGATCGGGCGAAATGCGCGTATTGCCAGCCATAGCAGCATCGCCGAATATGCCCGCATCGGAGATGACGCCCTAATCCTGAACGGTGTGCGTATCGGCGCGCGGGTGGTTATCGGCCACAGGTTTATCGCCCAACCCGGCGGCGTGATCGGATCAGACGGGTTTTCCTTTGTCACACCAGAAAAATCCACCGTGGAACAGGTGCGCGAAAGCCTTGGCAATAATGTTACCGCCAGCGATCAAAGCTGGACGCGCATCCATTCATTGGGAACTGTGAACATTGGGGATGACGTGGAAACCGGCGCCAATGTGACCATTGATCGGGGCACCATCCGCGCCACCACAATCGGACGCGGCAGCAAACTGGATAATCAGGTTCATATTGGCCACAACGTGCAGGTGGGCGAAGATTGCCTGCTCTGTGGTCAGGTCGGCATTGCCGGATCGTCAAAAATCGGCAATCGCGTGGTTATGGCGGGGCAATGCGGGGTGTCTGACAATATCTTTGTTGGCGATGATGTGGTGGCCGGTGGCGCCACCAAAATATTCACCAACGCCCCCGCAGGTCGGGTGCTGCTTGGTTCACCTGCGGTAAAAATGGCGTCCCATATTGAAATGCAGAAGGCCATCCGCCGTTTGCCGCGATTCATGAAAAAACGACCAACGCCCTCCAAAGATACGACAGGTAACTAGGCGATGCCAAAATCCACAGAAACGCAAATTATCAATATTATCGCCGCTCAATCCGGTAAAGATGCCGCGCAAATCTCCCGCGCGACCACCACAGGTGAATTGGGTTTGGATAGCCTTGGGATGGTTGAAATTATTTTTTCAC
>CAMZKY010000241.1 GCA_947311455.1 uncultured Marinosulfonomonas sp.
AAGAATTTAACCGCCAAGGTGACAAAGATCACGGTAAAGGCCACCGTCCAGTTCATGCCCGATCCCCAAGTGGGTTTGCCCATGTTAAAGGCGCCCGCACCGCCTGCGGCGTATTGAATACCAACTTTGATCAGCATCAGGCCAATCATCAGCACAATCAGGCCTGTCACCAGCGGCGGCAGGGCAAAGCGGATTTTTTTGATGATGAATCCAAGGCAAAAGTGGAACAGGCCGCCGATGATAACACCGGTGGCAAGGCCGCCCATGCCGGCAACACCTGCGCCCGCAACGGCGGGGATCATCACCGGCAAGAAGGCAAAGCTGGTGCCTTGGACAATCGGCAAACGGCCCCCGACCGGCCCCATGCCGATGGTCTGGATCAAGGTGGCGATACCGGCAAACAGGATCGACATCTGGATCATATAGTTGATGGTTGGAATATCCGCCCCCGGCGCGCCAAAGCCGAAACCGGCGGCCCCTGCAACGATAATCGCGGGGGTAACGTTACTGGCAAACATTGCCAGCACATGTTGAATGCCCAGTGGCACAGCCTTGGCCAAGGGGGGTGTATAGTTTGGATCGCGCAGTTGCTCTGGCGTTCCGATGGATGAATTTGACATTGTTTTCCCTCTTCTGTTGTTCGCGCTTATTTATATTTGCGCTTTTGTTATGCGGTTATTCTACCACATGTGGTGTTTTGAACCAATACTCCTCCAGGTTTGGTGTGTTGCCGATCCGATCGACAACGGTAAACAGGCCGGGTGCCGACAAAGGAGTCAGCACGCCGTGCCATGTATTTCGGTGATAATTGATGCCTTGGCCAGCGCCTGCGATAAAGGCGCGGATGTTTTTCGGGGTGCCATTATCGTCTTCGGCGACGGTGACCAGATAGGCGTCAAGGCTCATGGGGATAAAGGATTGGCAGCCGTCGGGGTGGCGCTCCATCAGATCAAGGCTATAGGGCAAGGTGCGGGGCTGGGCCTTGAACACGCTGATACCGGCGCGCCCTTGGGGGCCGAAATCAAGGGTGGCGCGATCATGGTAGCGGCCACAAAAGCCGTTATTGATGATTTTATCGGGTTTGCCAACGGCCTCGAGCACATCACCAAACGGGGCAAAGGCTTCGGCTGTTAGGGGCCGGGTTTTAATCGTGCTCATGGCAGCACCAGCGCCGGATGGCGGTTGACGTCTTTGTAAAGCAGATAACGAAACGGGGTGTCGCCGGTGGCGATGCAGGCTTGGGGGCAAAAGGCGCGCAGCCACATGAAATCGCCCGGGCCAACATCAACCCAATCTTTGTTCAGCAGGTATTTCGCCGTGCCTTCCAGCACATACAGCCCGTGTTCCATGATATGGGTTTCGGCGAACGGGATGCGCCCGCCGGGCTGAAAGGTGACGATGTTGATATGCATATCGTGGCGCAGATCGGAGGGATCAACAAAGCGTTGCGTGGCCCATTTTCCGTTTGTGTCAGGCATGTAGTGGAATTCGGCGGTGGCGTCGGAGGTGGTGAAGTGTTCGGGTGTGCCAAGGTTGGGCGCAGGTTCATAGCGTTTGCGGATCCAGTGAAAGCCCAGCAGATCGTCGCCGCTGTTTTTCACTGCCCATGTCGCGCCTGCGGGGATATAGGCGTAATCGCCGGCTGTCAGAGCGCTGGTTTTGCCGTCAACCGTCAGGGACATTTCGCCTTTGGCGATGAACAGGCCGGCCTCGGCCCCGGCATCGGGTTCGGGGGTGTCTGAGCCGCCGTTTGGTTCAACCTCGACCGCGTATTGGGCAAAGGTTTCGGCAAAGCCGGTCATCGGGCGGGCGAGGATCCACGCGCGGGTTCTCTCCCAGTGTGGCAGGGCGCTGGTGACGATGTCGCGCATGGTGCTGGCGGGGATCACCGCGTAGGCCTCGGTAAAGATGGCGGTGCTTTCGGGGTTTACCGATTGATCTGGCAAGCCGCCTTTGGGGAAGGCATAGGGGGTCATGGCAGCAGGTCTTTCAAGCGGAAATAGGCGATGCGTTCCACCTGTTTGCAGGCGGTTTCGAATTCGGTTTCGGTGTCGTTATGGATACGCGTTTCAAAGGCAGCCATGATGCTGGCTTTGGTATGGTCGCGCACCGCAATGATGAATGGAAAGCCGTGTTTGGCCACATAGGCGGCGTTGTGCAGGGTAAAGGCCTCGCGCTCTGCATCGGTCAGGGCGTCAAGGCCGGCGCTGGCTTGTTCCGAGGTGCTTTCGTCGGTCAGGCGTTTGGCTGCGGCAAGTTTTCCGGCCAGATCGGGATGCGCGGTCAGGACGCCAAAGCGTTGATCATAGCTGGCGGTGCGAAACACGCGGCACAGGGCGTTGTGCAGGCCGATGGCGGTGTCATGGGCGGGGCCAAGTTCCAGTTTGTGGGCGGCAATGGCGATCCATGCGGAATGTTCAAAGATACCGCCGTAATTTTGCACAAATTCGGCTTCGTGCATTTGCGAGGGGCGATTATGGCGGATGTGAGGATGATGTTTGGCCCAGTGGCGGGCAATATCAATGCGCCGTGGTGTCCAGACATTTTCAAAGCTTTGGATATAGTCGATAAACCGTTTTAATCCGGCAATTTTGCCGGGCCGTCCGATCAGACGGTTATGCAACCCGATGCTTAGCATTTTGGGTGCGCCGTCGTGGCCTTCGGCATAGAGCACATCAAAGGCGTCTTTCAGATATTGGAAGAATTGCTCGCCTGTGGTGTAGCCCGGCGCGGTAGCAAAACGCATATCATTGGCTTCAAGCGTGTAGGGGATGATCAGTTGGTCGCGCGCGCCAATTTCGATCCAGTAAGGCAGATCATCGTCGTAAGTATCGGAAATATAATCAAACCCGCCTTCTTCAGCCACCAGACGCACAGTGTTTTCACTGCACCGGCCCGTATACCAGCCGCGCGGGCGTTCGCCCACCACTTCGGTATGCAGGGCGATGGCGTCTTTGATGGCGGCGCGCTCTTCGGCCTCGGGCATGTCTTTGTGTTCGACCCATTTATGCCCGTGGCTGGCAATTTCCCAACCCGCGCTTTGCATGGCGGCCAGTTGGTTTGGATTGCGGGCAAGGGCGGTGGCGACGCCGTAAATGGTAACGGGGATATTTGCGCTGGTAAACAGACGGTGCAGGCGCCAAAAGCCCGCACGCGCCCCGTATTCATAGATGCTTTCCATATTCCAGTGGCGTTGGCCCTGCCATTGGGTGGCACCGGGGATATCAGACAGGAAGGCTTCGGAGGCGGCATCGCCATGCAGGACGCAGTTTTCGCCGCCTTCCTCATAATTCAACACAAATTGAATCGCGACTTTCGCCCGGTTTGGCCAGTGGGGATGCGGAGGATTGGCGCCATAGCCAACCATGTTGCGCGGATAACGGTTCATATAAGCCTCGTTTCAAGTTCTACATAGTGTATTACATATAATAGCAGTATATTTTCAAATTATTCTTGAAAGTGTTGCTTTGAATATTGACGCTCGATTTTTAGGTGAAGGGCGGCAATACTGGCGGAAATTTTGAAAGGGTTTTGATATGGCACAGGGGTTTTTAACCACCCATGTTTTGGACACGGCGCGCGGGGTTCCTGCCGAAGGACTAAAGATTGAATTGTTTCGATTAGATGGAGATGCGCGGGAATTGTTGCACACATTGGAAACCAATGCGGACGGACGCACGGATCGGCAGATTTTGCCTGCGGATGAATTTACAACGGGCACGTATGAATTGGTGTTTCATGCCGGGCCGTATCTGGATGCCAGCGGGGCCGCGCCGGAATCGCCGCATTTTCTGGATGTGATCCCGATCAGATTTGGAATGAGCGAGGCTAATTCGCATTATCACGTGCCGCTATTGCTATCGCCGTTTGGTTATTCAACCTATCGTGGGAGTTAGGATTCTAACCCGCAGCAAGCTGCGTCATATTCTGATCGATGGCGATGACATTGGTGTGAAAATAGGCCAGATTGACGGAAATCCATGTTTCACGGCCCTTTTGACGGCGCTGGATCAAATTGCCCTTGGTCATGTGATGCAGGTGGTGGGTGAGGGTGGATACCTTTAGCCCGGATTTTTGCTTTAGGCGATGAACCGGCAATCCGTTTGCGCCGTGTTCCAGCAGAATTTCGCACAGCATTTGGCGGCGTTTATGAGCGAGTGCGTTGAAAAAATCGGCGTTTGCGGCGTTGTTTTTTGAAGGCTTCAAATTTCTATTTCCTTGGTTGGTTTTTCTGACAGCATGGTGTGAATTTCTGTGTTGAATTCATTGTTCTAAAAGAACCACGATTCCGGAATAGTAGATTCGTTTTGAGAAACAATTAACGGTGGTGCATAGGCTGAATAATTTTGTGTTTATGCAAATGAATCCCGCGCCGAACCGAACGGTGCATTCGGCCTCCTACCAAATATTTCCCACCTTGGAAAAAACGGATTTCGTAATATATTCAATCCGAATCCTCTGGATTTTTTGGCGAAACATGCCAACATGATTTTCAAAACGGGCCAAAGACCCAAACATGATTTCCGGGAGGGAATATGACAGATTCAATGCAAACGGTAACAGCCGAAAGCGCGAATGTGACGGTGGCGGACATTCGCAAATTCAGTCGCGAACACCCGACCAGCTATAAAATCCCGTGTGAGGTGGTGTTTATGGAGGAATTGCCGAAATCATCGGTTGGTAAAATTTTACGTCAAAAATTGCGGTAGGTTTTTATGAATATACTTGTCCTCTGCACCGGAAATTCGGCGCGTTCAATCATGCTGGAAGTTTTGATCCGTGAGCGCTGGGGGGATGTGCATCAATCCTTTTCCGCCGGGTCAAAACCGTCTGGTCAGGTGCATGCGGGCGCGCTGCGCCTGTTGAAGCGCAAAGGGTTTTCCATGGAAGGCTTGCGTTCAAAATCATGGGATGAATTCGCCACGCCTGATGCGCCGCAGATGGATTTGGTGATTACGGTGTGCGACAATGCCGCGAATGAAACCTGCCCGATCTGGCCGGGTGCGCCCAAACGATTACATTGGGGCGTAGATGATCCGGCAGCTGTTGCAGGGGGTGATACGATGGTGGACGCAGCCTTTGAACGGGCGTTTGAGGCGCTTGAAAAGCAGGCCTTGGCATATTTTTAAAGACATTGCAGGAGCTATCTTCAAACCCGTTGCAATGGGCGGAAACATCTTTGAAGTTTTACCTAAATCTATACAGTTAAAGATTCCACGATTCCGGAATCCTGGTTCTTTTTGCAAGCGTATATTAACCATGAAATCAGGTATGATTTTTTTTGGATGATTCAAGGTTGGATTTATCAAAACCGAAGTTAGAAAAACTGCCTAAACCCCGCCGATCTGACGCGCCATTTCCGCCTTGCAACGGCTGGCAATGAATTCAATAAACAACTGCACCTTGGGGTCTTTCAATTTGTGTGGCGGGGTCAGGCACACCAGTTGCGTGGGCAAGGGCGGGGTGCTGGTGGCGACGGGGATCAATGCGCCGCTACGCAAATGTTCTGCGACTTCGAACAGAGGTTTCAGAATAATGCCGTGCCCGTCCAGCGCCCAGTTTGTCAGCACGTCACCATCATCACTTTCAAACGGGCCAGTCACGTCAAACTGTTTTACCCCGTCAGATGTTTGCAGCGCCCAGCGAAATTCAGGCGCGCCGGGGAAGCGCAAATTCAGGCAGGCGTGATTTTCATCTAACAGCGCTGCCCCATCGGCGGGGTTTCCATGGCGTTTGACATAATCCGGCGCTGCACATAACAGGCGCGGGCAATCCGAAATGCGCTGCATTTTCAGGCTGCTATCCTCAAGCGGCCCCATGTGAAACGCCACATCCAGCCCTTCGGAGGTGATATCAACCAATCGATCCGACAGGCGTAAGCGCACGTCTATTTGCGGGTATTGCGCCTGAAATTCGGGCACAAACGGCGCGATAAAGCGACGGCCAACCCCCAGCGGTGCGGCCACAAACACCGTGCCGCGCGGGTTTTTGGTGGCGTTGGAAATTGCCGCTTCGGCTTGGGTAATGGCCGCCAGAATAGTGTGCGCACCGTCATAAAAAATCTTGCCCGCTTCGGTGGGTTGCAAGGCGCGGGTGGTGCGGTTGAACAGGCGCACATCCAGATGCTTTTCCAGCTCGGAAATCCGGCTGGAGGCCACAGCGGGCGAGGTGCGTTGATCGCGTGCTGCCGCCGACATTGACCCAAGCTCGTAAACGCGAACAAACATTTTGATATTGTTGACGTAGGCCATCGGGTGATTATAAACTTTCCTTTGAAAGTGATGTGTTATTATCTGGATTAACAGGAAAGTATGATCCGGGCTAGCCTCTCTAAAAAACAGGGGAATTTTATGGATTGGATCATTCTGGAATCTTGGCTGGAGTTTGCGGTGCGCTGGCTACATCTGACCACAGCAATGGCGTGGATCGGATCGTCATTTTATTTTATCGCGCTTGATCTTGGCCTGCGCAAAGCCCCCGATCTACCCGAAGGGGCGCATGGCGAAGAATGGCAGGTGCATGGCGGCGGGTTTTACAATATCCAGAAATATCTGGTGGCCCCTGCGCGCCTGCCTGAACATCTGATCTGGTTCAAATGGGAAAGCTATATGACATGGATTTCCGGTTTTTCGATGCTGATCCTTGTCTATTATCTGGGCGGGGAGCTGTATCTGGTGGATCCGAATGTGCTGGATATTCCGGTCTGGCGGGCGGTGCTGATTTCTCTGGGGTCGCTATCCATCGGCTGGATCCTGTATGATCTGATTTGCAAAAGCAAATTTGGCGATAACAACACCCGCCTGATGATTTTGCTTTATCTGATATTGGTGGTGATGGCGTGGGGCTATACGCAGGTGTTCACCGGCCGCGCCGCATTGCTGCATTTGGGGGCGTTTACTGCTACGATCATGACAGCCAATGTGTTCGTAATTATCATGCCAAATCAACGCATTGTGGTGGCTGATCTAAAGGCCGGGCGCACGCCTGATCCCAAATATGGCAAGATCGCCAAACAGCGTTCAACACACAACAATTACCTGACACTGCCGGTGATTTTCCTGATGCTGTCCAACCACTATCCGCTGGCGTTTGCATCACAATATAACTGGATCATTGCTTGCGTCGTGTTCCTGATGGGCGTGACCATGCGGCATTTCTTTAACTCCAAACATTCCGGTAAGGGCAACCTGTGGTGGACATGGGGGGCAACGGCGGTGCTGTTTGCGATTGTGGTGTGGTTGTCGGCCATTCCCTTGCCAAGGGCGCAAGAAGACGCCGCCCTTTCGCCAGCGGTACAAAAATTTATGGCAGCCGACGGGTTTGAAGATGCTTATGACGTTGTGGTGGGAAATTGTTCTATGTGCCACGCGGCAGAGCCGTCGTTTGACGGGATCACTGCTGCTCCTAAAAATGTACATCTGGAAACCGAAGAACAGGTCGCATTTGCGGCCAAGCGGATTTACCTGCATGCAGGTGTCACCAACGCCATGCCGCCCCCTTCGATGGCGTTTTTGGATGATGAGGACCGCGCGCTGTTGGTGGCGTGGTATCAGGCAGCAATCAAAGGATAGTTTATCCCTTGTGCGTCGAATTTGTTATGTTATATCATGATATATTATAACATAACAGGATTCACCGCATGTGCAATTCCCCGTTTCGGCCCCATGATCATAGCCAGTGTTGTGGCGATATCATGGACAGCGCCGACCAACGCCTTAAGGATGGTTTGCGCCTTACCCCCGTTCGCCGCCGTACACTGGAAATCCTGCTGGAAAGCCATCAAGCTATGGGTGCCTATGATGTGCTGGAACGGCTGGCTGCTGACGGATTTGGTGACCAGCCCCCCGTGGCCTACCGCGCGTTGGAATTTTTGGTGGAAAACGGGTTGGCCCATAAAATTAACCGTCTGAACGCGTTTGCCGCTTGTATGCATCCGGATGATGACCACGCGCCGGTGTTTATGATTTGCATCGATTGCAAAAAGATCGCCGAGGAAGTTGAGGCTGATATTGGCAAAACCGTTGAAGGCATGGCCAAGGATGCGGGCTTTTTGCCAGAACGTGTTGCGGTGGAAATTATCGGGCGCTGTCCTGCTTGTCAGGAGGGCACGATATGAGCCTGATTTCAGCCAAAGGCGTTTCCCTGACATATGGTGCGCAACACGTGTTGCGGGATGTGGATTTTGAAATTCGCGCGGGCGAAATAGTGACGGTAATTGGCCCGAATGGTTCGGGTAAATCCACATTGATGCGGGCCTTATTGGGGGTTAAAGCCCCGCAAAGCGGTGAAATCACCCGCAAACCGGGCTTGCGCATTGGATATGTGCCACAACGATTGGCGATTGAAACGGCGATGCCTTTGACGGTGGCACGATTTTTGTCTCTGCCAGTGAAACATACCGCCAACGCGATCAAAACCATGTTGGAACGGGTCGGGGCGCAGGGGGTGGAAACCCGCCAACTGGCGTCGGTTTCAGGCGGGCAATTTCAGCGTGTAGTGCTGGCGCGGGCCTTGTTGGGCAACCCTGAAATTCTGATCCTTGATGAACCCACGCAAGGACTGGATCAGCCCGGCATCGCGGGGTTTTATGGATTGATTGAAGATATTCGCCGCGATATAGGGTGCGCGGTTTTGATGGTTAGTCATGATTTGCATGTGGTGATGTCCGCGTCGGACCGGGTGATCTGCCTGAACGGTCATATATGTTGTGAGGGCACTCCAACGGTGGTGTCCGCTGCGCCGGAATATCACGCGCTGTTTGGCCACGGCACACGTGGAACAATGGCCCTGTATCAGCATGAACATGGCGAACAATGTGACCACAATCACGCTCATGAAGGTATTGAAAATCATGGACAATAATTTGGTATACGCCTTATTGGCAGCGATTGGTTTGTCCTTTGCAACTGGTCCGCTTGGTTCCTTGATTGTGTGGCGGCGTATGGCCTATTTTGGAGATGCAACGTCTCACGCCGCGATCCTTGGTGTGGCTTTATCGATCGGGTTCGGACTGCCTATATTCCTGGGTATTTTGGGGGTGGCATTGGTTATGGCATTTGCCGTCACAAACCTGAATAACAGAGGCCATTCAATTGACTCGACGCTGGGTGTGCTTGCATATTTCGCTCTGTCACTTGGGCTGGTGGCGATATCGCTTACCGATCAGCCAGGTGTTGAGCTGCATGACTTTTTGTTTGGCGATGTGATGGCAGTAACGGCGCAAGATTTGTTGATCATATGGGGCGGGGCAATTTCAATTTTGGCGGGCTTGATTTGGCGTTGGGTCCCATTGCTGATCTCAACTTTGAATGCTGATCTGGCAGTGGCCTCAGGCATTAATCCGAAACGCGAGCAGCTGGTTCTTACATTAGCCTTGGCAGTGGTTGTGGCTGTGTCGATTAAGGTGGTGGGGGCGTTGTTGATCGGGGCCATGTTGTTGATCCCTGCGGCTGCTGCACGGGGGCTTTCGCGCACACCTGAAGGGATGGCAGCCTTGGCAATCGTGATCGGTGTTATTGCAAGTTTTGGCGGGCTATTTTCTGCCGTAACATGGGATACGCCGGCGGGGCCAGGTATTGTTGTTGCGGCGGCAATTTTGTTTTTTCTTGGCGGTTTATCTAAACGCTAACATGAACAAATGTCGGGTGTAACAGACATGTTTTTAGAACCCGATGTATGATTGCCCTATGTATCCTGTATGATCCATGCTCTGATTGCGTCGGTTTAACAGACAGTGCGTTGCCTTTTGCTAGGTCTACGCCCTAACCTTTTTTGTCGCTCGACAAAAAGCAACCACCTACAAAAAAACCCCGCCAAAAAGGCAGGGTTGATTTGAATTGATTTATGCGTTGACTAGCTGTTCATCGCTTCTTTGGCTTTGCGTTTAACCGGCGCCCACAATTTCTTGTTGGTCAGGTATAGCAGAACCGAAAGCAGTGTCAGCAGGATCACCGCGATGAAGCCTGTGTGTTGACGGGCCATCATTTTTGGTTCGGCCGTCCACATCAGGAATGCGGCAACGTCAATTGCTTCGTGTTCCAGCTCGTTGCTGTGGCCACCTGCAAATTCCACATCTTCACCGAAAAGGGGCGGAGGCATGGAAATCCAGCCGCCCGGGAAGGCGTGGTTTTCATAGAAGGTTGTGCCGGCTTCTTCTTTTTCTTCGCCTGTGTATCCGTTCAGGATTGAAACGATATGCTCTGGCCCGCCAATGCCGCGAAACAATTGGTTCAAACCAGTGCCATAAGGCCCTTCGTAACCTTTGCGGGCTTTGGCCATCAAAGACAGGTCAGGCGCATTGGGATCTGCCGATGTCGGAAAGAAATCGGATGGCTTGCGTGGCACATCTTCGTCTTTTTCGGCATCATAGATATCAAATTGCTTGGCATAGGCGCGCACTTGATCGGCGGGCAGGTTAGGACCGCCTTCATCGCCAAGGGTGCGGATTGGCACAAATTTCAAACCGTGGCAGGCAGAGCAAACTTCGGTGTAAACCTGAAGGCCGCGTTGCAGCTGGTTTTGATCGAATGTGCCAAATGGGCCTTCGAACGAGAAATCCACGCTTTCAGTGTGGATTGACCCGTTTGCCAGTACGCCTGTGCCGGAAAGGGCAAGGGCGGTGACTGCGGTAATCGCGAGTTTCTTAAACATAATCCCGTATCCTTTCTTAATGCTTGCCGTAATGGGCGTTGAAGTCATCTTCGATGGTGGCTGGTTTGTTTGTCGATGGTTTTTCAATCAAGCCAAGAACCGGTAGAAGAACCAGAAAGTAGCCAAACCAGTAGGCAGACGCGATCAGCGCGATGATTGGGTAGATACCCTCGGTTGGGCGTGAACCCACCCACATCAGCACGATGAAATCGATAACCAGAACCAAGAACCACCATTTGAACATTGGGCGGAAACGGCCCGAGCGTTCGGAGGATGTATCCAGCCATGGCACAAGCGCCATAACCGCAATCGCGCCAAACATGGCAATCACACCAAAGAATTTGGCGTCCACGATGCCGAAAGTGATCCAGCTGGTAAATTGTACAACCCAGACATCTGCGGTGAAGGCCCGCAGGATGGCGTAGAACGGCAGGAAGTACCATTCAGGCACAATATGTGCCGGTGTGGCCAGTGGGTTTGCTTCGATATAGTTGTCAGGCTCGCCCAGGAAGTTTGGCATGAAACCAACCACGGCAAAGAAGATCAACAGGATCACAGCCAGTGCGAACAGATCTTTGATCACAAAGTAGGGCCAGAACGGTAGCGTATCAGCCTCTGCTTCTTCTTTTGATCCACGACGCACTTCTACGCCTGTCGGGTTACCGTTGCCTGTGGTGTGGAATGCCCAGATATGCAGGGCAACCAGCGCTGCAATCACAAACGGCAACAGGTAGTGCAGCGAGAAAAAGCGGTTTAGCGTAGCATTATCAACCGCTGGTCCACCCAAGAGCCATGCTTGAATTGTTTCACCAACAAACGGAATCGCACCAAACAGGCCGGTAATAACCGTTGCGCCCCAGAATGACATTTGGCCCCAAGGCAGAACATAGCCCATGAAACCGGTTGCCATCATCGCCAGATAAATCAACATGCCGATGATCCAGACCACTTCGCGCGGGGCTTTGTATGAGCCATAGTAAAGACCACGGAAAATGTGGATATAAACCGCCAAGAAGAACAACGATGCGCCGTTGGCGTGGATATAGCGCAGCATATAGCCGCCGTTTACATCACGCATGATATGTTCAACCGAGGCAAAGGCCAGATCGACATGCGGTGTATAGTGCATGGCCAGTACAATGCCGGTGATAATTTGCATCACCAGTGCTGCGGCCAGAACGATACCCCAAATCCACATCCAGTTCAGATTTTTCGGGGTGGGGATCATGATTGTATCATAAACCAGCCCGACAATAGGCAGGCGTTCGTGTAGCCATTTTTCAAAGCCCGTCTTGGGCTCGTAATGATCGTGAGGAATTCCAGACATTACTCTCTCCCTTATCCGAGTTTGATGGTTGAATCGTCAAAGAACGAGGCGACAGGCACCGGCAGATTGCGCGGGGCAGGGCCTTTGCGAATACGGCCAGCACTATCATAGTGGGAGCCGTGACACGGGCAGAACCAGCCGCCAAAATCACCGGAAGCACCACCCAAAGGCACACAGCCTAGGTGGGTGCAAACGCCCATCATCACCAGCCATTCGCCAGCTTCATCCATGGAACGGTTCTGATCCGAGCCATCGCCGGGTTTGTTTTCATTGCGGCTGTCGTTATCAACCAGATCTTCCAACGGTGTTTCACGCGCTGCTTTGATGTCTTCTTCGGTGCGGCGGCGAATAAACACGGGCTTGCCGCGCCATTTTACCGTTAGCTGGGTGCCGGTTTCGACGCCGGAAATATCAACCAGAATGGATGACATAGCACGAACATCGGCACTGGCATTCATTTGATTAACCAGCGGCCAAACAACAGCGCCAGCCGCAACTGCGCCTGTGCCTGCGGTGGCATAATACAGGAAATCCCGACGGGTGCCTGCGTGGTTTTCTGCGTGGGACACGAGAACCTCTCCTTCTACAATTATTGCAAAAGGCACGCCTTTTGCTTGTGACACATTGCGTGCCATTAGACGCTGTTTAGACCTGTAAGCAAGAGTCGTCCAGCGAGATTTCGCCTGAGTGATAAAGTGCCGCGTTTAAATTTACATTAATAGCACTATAAAGCCGCAAAATCGTAGGCGTTTGGTGAAATCCGTATTTAAGCGGGAATCGTAGCCTAAATCGAATCGCGTGCCCCAAAGCCGGATTTCCATTTTGCCAAGGCATCACGCCCTGTGCGCCAATTCCCGCCTTCATGGCGGAAATCCAGATATCCAAGTGCGCAAGCCATCGAAATTATCCCAATATCAATGGGGCCGGGCAAACTGGGAAACCTTCATTCCCCCGAAATGTTAGAACACGCGTTTGCAGATTTTGAAATTCTTGAGCTGAAATCCTATGAATGTGAAATTGATGAAGGGATTGATGAAGGGCCTGGGCATTCGGGCATGTCTGCATTGGTGGATTTGGTGGCACGGCGTCCGGAGTGATTGAAGGCCATCCAATTAGGTTCAAGACGAATTAAAACGCTCTGAATTGCAGGCGACGCCTTGCCGTGTCTGCAATTCTAATCTAGTCGTTAAGCATGCGACAGGACATGACATATCGCGCCCATGCGCGTGCTGCCCTTGCTTTGGGAATACCATTGATCGGCAGCCATATTGCACAATTTTCAATCACCATAACCGACACAATTATGCTCGGGTGGTACGGGGTCGAAGAACTGGCAGCCGTAACGCTGGCCGGTTCATTTTGGTTTTTGTTATTCATCATTGGATCAGGTTTCGCATTTGCCGTTTCCCCGATGGTTGCCAGCGCACAAAGCTCAGGCAAAGTCACGCAAATCCGACGTATCACCCGCATGGGCATGTGGATCTCATTGATCTATGGCGCAGCTATGTTTCCATTTTTGTTTTGGTCAGCGCCCCTATTGCGCGCAATCGGCCAAGATCCGCATATATCCGAGCTGGCGCAGGCCTATTTACGCATTGCATATTGGGGTATGTTCCCCGCTTTGATGGTGATGGTTTTAAAAAACTACCTGTCTGGATTGGAACGCGCGGGCATTGTTTTATGGATTACATTAATCACGCTGATCGCAAACGGTTTTTTAAATTATGCGCTGATTTTCGGAAACTGGGGGGCGCCTGAACTGGGTGTAAAAGGGGCCGCGATAGCTTCCGTTTTGGTGCAACTTATCGGTTTCTTGGTGCTCGTCATCTACATCCACAAAAAGCTGCCCGAGCACGCAATGTTCCAACGATTTTGGCATAGCGACCGCGAAGCAATGATAGAAGTGTTTCGCATGGGCTGGCCAATCGGCATGACCCTACTGGCCGAAAGCGGGTTATTTTCAGCATCAGCTGTGATGGTCGGCTGGATTGGCACCTCGGAGTTGGCAGCGCACGGCATTGCCCTTGATATTGCCGCCTTGTCCTTCATGGTGCATGTGGGGCTGTCAAACGCCGCAACAGTGCGCGCTGGCCAAGCATATGGCGTAAAAGACGAGCAGAATTTGAAAAAAGGCGCACTGGTGGTTATCGCGATGTCCGTTTGTGTATCTGTGCTGGTTGTGATCCTGTTTCTAGGAATTCCGGAGGTATTGGTCGGGTTATTTCTATCGCCAGATGATCCCAACCGTGCCGTCATCATTCCCATTGGCGTTAGCCTATTGGCGGTTGCCGCGTTGTTCCAATTTGCCGATGGTGCGCAAGTGAACGCACTAGGGTTATTGCGCGGTGTGCATGACACAAAAATTCCGATGATGATCGCCGCGATTGCCTACTGGCCGCTTGGGTTAAGCGCGGGCTATATCCTTGGGTTTGTCTACGGGTTCGGGGCCGTTGGTGTTTGGGCTGGTCTTGTGGTGGGGCTTGCTGTGGCGGCCGCCTTTATGATGTTGCGTTTCTGGACAAAAAGCAGCCGGATTGGATCTGCAAATAAATAAAACGGCGGCGGTCATTCTGGCAGGCGGCTGGGCGCGGCGTATGGGGGGCAAAGGATTGGAAACGTTAGGGCGTAGACTTATAAATATCACGCCAGTGATGTGATATTTATAGGTCTACGCCCTGGGCACCGCCACCATTCTGGAACACGCCATCAATCGTGTCGCACCACAGGTTGATATACCAGCGCTCAATGCCAATGGCGATCCCGCACGCTTTGCCGCATTCAATTTACCCGTTCTTGCCGATCGTATCGAAGGCTTCGTCGGCCCGCTTGCCGGTATTCTCGCCGGAATGGACTGGGCCTTTTCGCAAGGCCGTGATCACGTGGTAAGCGTCCTGCGGACACCCCGTTTCAAACAGATAGCGCCACCTTGCAAGACCTGTTTTTCAACATCAATACACCGGATGAATTGGACAAAGCTGTTTTCGTAAAACAATCTGACGCCTTCAGCGGTTGCATTGAAATCTACCTTTTCCAAATAGGTTCGAGGCCGAGGGGTGTATGATTGCGCCTAACAGGCTGCGCCTAAATTTATTTTGCCTTAAATTTGACGTAATTGGGATTTAGAAACAATCGTCTGCATGTGGGGCTGTTATGAGAAATCAGGGTACTTTGGAATTTCAAGCAAGGCTTGATAGGATAAACCAATCGTGTTCCAATGGGGAAACCCGTCGGAAACGTCGTCGGGTGCATATTTCGTGGCTTGGGATAGTGCTTATTTTTGCGGTATTTGTTGGATTGAAGACCACATTGATTTTGGTTGAAAGCGAGTCAATTCTTGAAAGTCGTGTGCAAAACCTGACGAAAGATACTGCGATTATGCAATATGCAGTCAAGCTATTGCAGCCAGACCCGGTGACACACTGGATTGCGACAATTTTAAAAGATTTGATATAAAACAAAGAAACCGCGCAAGAATGTGCGGTTTCTATTTTAGAGCGATTCTTGTAGATTTATAGGCCGCGATATGTGCCTGCAATGATGTCACCACGGGTCAGGCCAATATCTTCCAATGTGCGATCTGAAAGGTGCGAAAGTGTTTTGCGGGTTTGACGTTCAAGGTTGGCCTTTTTAAGGGCAAGAACGAGGTTTGAGATCCAGGTTACAACGTGATAGGATGCGGACGAGATTCCAAGATCGTCGCCACGACGGGAGCTTGGAACCAGTGGATTTACAGTTTCATAGAGTGCCATTTTTTAGTGTCCTAATTTGTTTGCGCGTTATGCGTGAATATGTTTCTGATGCGCATTTAGGGCGCAAATAAGGCTGTGACAAGATGCGTTAGATCAAAGCTGATATGCATTTTAATCATAACCGACTAATTTGGATAAATGATTGATAAATAATATTAAAATGGGAGGTTAAAGTGTCGTATTTGGGGCTGGAATTGGCGAAAATGGTCGTCTTTGGCTCTTTTGTTGTCAACACTCCTTGGGATTTCGCATTGGCAAACGTTCGCGTTTTGTGCTAATTACCGTAAAAATGTCATAATAAAACAAACAGGCAGGGTACAATATGCGCGTTTTAGGGGTTGATCCGGGGCTTAGAAACCTTGGTTGGGGGGTGATCGACATGGTTGGGTCGCGCCTTAGTCATGTAGCCAACGGGGTGTGCCAGTCCGATTCGCGCGATGATCTGGGGGCGCGGCTGCTTTCACTATATGAACAACTGACGGATGTGGTGCTGCGCTATGCCCCCGAGGCGGCGGCGGTTGAGGCGACATTTGTCAACAAAGACGGGGCAGGCACCTTGAAGCTGGGTCAGGCACGCGGGGTTGCCATGCTGGTGCCGGCCAAAGCGGGAATTACCGTTGGGGAATACGCGCCAAACAAGGTTAAGAAAACTGTGGTGGGGGTTGGCCATGCCGACAAAGGCCAGATTGCCCATATGGTGAAACTGCAACTGCCCGGTGTTGATCTGGCGGGGCCGGACGCAGCGGATGCCTTGGCGATTGCGATTTGCCACGCGCATCATTTACAAACCGGCGATCAATACGCCGCCGCGTTACGAAAGGCCAGCGCATGATTGGAAAATTATCGGGGCGTCTCGATTATAAAACGCTGGATCATGCGCTGATTGATGTGCGCGGCGTCGGGTATATCGTTTATATGTCGGATCGCACCATGGCCAGCTTGCCCCCTGTGGGCGAGGCGGTGTCATTATTCACCGAACTTTTGGTGCGTGAAGATAATCTACAGCTGTTCGGCTTTACCACATTGGTGGAAAAAGAATGGCACCGTTTGTTGATGTCGGTTCAGGGGATTGGGGCTAAGGCGTCGATGGCCATTTTAGGGGCGCTTGGCCCCGAGGGCGTAGGGCGTGCGATTGCCTTGGGCGATATGAACGCGATCAAAGCCGCCAAAGGTGTTGGCCCGAAAACCGCACAGCGTGTGGTACTGGAATTGAAAGACAAAGCGCCAAGCGTGATGGCGATGGGCGGCACGGCGGGAGGCACGTTGGCGCCGCAAGGTGGTGCGCCGGTTGACGAGGTGATTGAACCGATGGCACAACCTGCTCCACCAGAAGCAAACGCGGCTGCCCAATCCGAGGCTTTGTCGGCGCTGGCAAATCTGGGCTATGCGCCTGCCGATGCAACAGGGGCCGTGGCCGAGGCGGCGGGTCATGCGCCCGATGCCACGACGCCGGATCTGATCCGCGCGGCGCTTAAGCTGCTGGCACCAAAAGGATAGGGATATGTGTTTTGATCAAATGTTGAACCCCCACCCAACCCTCCCCCGCGGGCGGGGGAGGGCAACGCGTTGCGAGGCTGTGGTATGATTGAACCTGATCCCACTTTGCGCGGTGCGCCACGCCCCGAAGATGCAGACCGCGCCTTGCGTCCGCAAGTATTGAGCGAATTTATTGGCCAAGCCGAAGCGCGGGCGAATTTACGGATTTTTATCGAAAGCGCCAAGATGCGCGAAGAAGCCATGGATCACGTGCTGTTTCATGGCCCGCCCGGATTGGGCAAAACCACGCTGGCGCAGATCATGGCGCGCGAACTTGGGGTGAATTTCAGAATGACCAGCGGGCCGGTTTTGGCCAAGGCGGGTGATCTGGCGGCGATCCTGACCAATCTTGAGGCGCGCGATGTTTTGTTTATTGATGAAATCCACCGTCTTAATCCAGTGGTTGAGGAGGTTCTGTATCCGGCGCTTGAGGATTTTGAGCTGGATCTGGTGATTGGCGAGGGGCCTGCGGCGCGCACGGTGCGCATTGAATTACAGCCGTTTACATTGGTCGGGGCCACCACACGGCTGGGCCTGCTGACCACGCCCTTGCGCGACAGGTTTGGCATTCCTGTGCGATTGCAGTTTTATACCGTTGACGAGCTGCACGAAATTGTTGTGCGCGGTGCGCGGTTGTTGGGCATTTCTGCAGAAGATGCGGGCGTGCGCGAAATTGCCAAACGGGCACGAGGCACACCGCGGATTGCGGGGCGTTTGCTGCGCCGCGTGGTGGATTTTGCATTGGTGGAGGGGGGCGGGAAAATCACCCGCGCCTTGGCAGACAGCGCATTGACACGGCTAGGCGTCGATAACCTGGGGCTTGACGGGGCAGATCGGCGCTATTTGAATTTGGTGGCTGAAAACTATGGCGGCGGCCCTGTGGGGGTTGAAACCATGTCGGCGGCCCTGTCGGAAAGCCGCGATGCGCTGGAAGAAGTGATCGAGCCGTTCTTGCTGCAAACCGGCCTGTTGCAGCGCACCCCGCGGGGCCGGATGCTGGCGCAAAAGGCGTGGGCGCATCTGGGGTTGGAGCCGCCCAAACGCGAGAGCGATTTGTTTGATTGAAATCGGGGTGATTAGGTTCTATGCCTGCGGCGCGGATATTTATGGAACACTGATGATATGACTCCGGACGAGATTGAACAGCTTTTTACCTTGCCCAATGGCGATTTTGTCTTTGCCCGTTGGGGACGGCCCATTGTGCCGGTGGTGTTCGGGGTCGAGGATGAAACCTTGCAGGTGATCAAAGGCGCGATCGAGGCAGTGGTGACGGTGGCGGGCCATAAAATGGCCGAAACCGATCCTGAATTGGGCGCAAACCTGATGATGTTCTTTTTTCGCAATTGGGACGAAATCTTGCAAGTGCCAAATCTGGATCGGATGGTTCCCGATTTGGCTGGCGTGGTTGAAAAACTGAAAGCGGCAAATTCAAACCAATATCGCGCGTTTCGATTTGACAATGACGGCGGCATTCAAGCCTGTTTTGTATTTTTAAGAATGCAAGGGGCGTTGGCCGACATGCCGGCGGATTCGTTGGCATTGGGGCAAGCTGTGCAGTCAATATTGTTATGGTCACAGAACGCATTTTCGCAAAAATCAATGCTTGCAGTGTTGCCGGAAAACGGCACAACAATTCTTAGGCCGGAAATCGGAGCCATAATAAGAGCCGCATATGATGTAACGCTTCCCGCTAGTTCAAACGAAAAATCCCATGCTTTACGGTTATTTGCACGTGTTTCGCAACAAAAGGCATAATGAACCTAACGGATTTAGTGGCATATTATGCAAAACCCCCGATATGTAAATGTGAACACAATTTCTAGCGGAGATGTTGACGCACTACACAGGATAAGCGAGTTTAAGCCTAATTCTTTGGGGGAGATTCTATGTTTAAACGATTCTTGGCACTCACAGCCATAACACTTACTTTGGGTGCAGGCGCATCCGAAGCTGCCACATGTGGTGGAACCTACACCGTTAAACGAGGCGATAGCCTTTCGGTGATTTCTGACAATCTTTATAAAAATGCCAGTATGTGGACCGTAATCCACCAAGCGAACCTTGCCAAAATCGGGCCGAAACCAAACGCAATTCGCGTTGGTATGAAGCTTAAGGTTACCTGTATTGACGGTTTGCCAACGGGATTGACTGGTGGCAAGGAATATACCGGAACATCCGCACCGGTTACACGACTTTCTGTTGCACCGGGAACGGCGGCATCTGCTACAAAGATCAACTTGTTAACGGCGGATGATTACGCGCCATTTACCGACCGTGGTTCATTGAACGGTGGGTTGGTGACTGAAGTTGTGCAAAAAGCGATGGAGCGTGCTGCACCGGCTGAAGGGTTTGCCATTCACTGGGTGAATGACTGGTCTGCGCATTTGGAGCCTTTGTTATCAAACGCGTTGCTTGATCTCGGGTTCCCGTGGTTGAAACCGGATTGTGTGACCACACCCGATAATTATCGGTGTGAGAATTTCTATTTTTCTGACCCGATGTTTGAGATGCTGGTGTTGCTGTTTACCAACAAAAACAACCCAATCACCTTTAATTCGGATGCGGATATCGAAGGAAAAACTCTTTGTCGACCAAAGGGTTACTATACCCACGACCTTGATAAAAACGGTCGCCGCTGGATGGCAGACAATAAAATCACTCTGACACAACCTGCTTCGGTTGCTGCGTGTTTTGATCTGTTGATGGAAGGTAAAGTCGACGCTGTTGCGATCAACGAATTTACGGGCCGTGCAGCGATTAAAACGCAGGGTCTGGCGGATCGAGTGACTATTGTTCAGTCGCGTCCATTGTCGATTGAAGGCCTGCATGTGGTGGTTCACAAAACGCATCCTCGGGCGCAGTTTTTGTTGGATACGATCAATGCCGGTTTGCGGGATATCAAGAAATCGGGTGAATATCAGACGGTTATTGATAAGCACATGGAACAGATCTGGGCAGACTTTTAGTCTGTTGGCCTAGGGAGGGCTGAAAATGATAGGTTCACGTATATGGGCGACGGTTGCGGCATTATTGCTGCTGCCAGTCGCCGCCAATGCTGCCTGCAATGCGAAATACACGGCGCGCCAAGGGGATACTTTATTCTCGATCGCGCAGGCCGAATATGGCGACAGCGAAAAATGGACACTGGTTTACTATAGCAATCAGGCGGCCCTTAAGGGATCGGTTTTGCAGGTGCAGCCCGGGATGGAATTGTTCATCCCTTGCGCCCCCGGCCAAGCCACGCCAGATGCCACGCCATTGCGCCAAGACGATGCCGCGCTCAAGTTTGTGACGGGTGGTGATTATTCACCGTTTACCGATCGCAACTGGCCGGGTGACGGGCTGATCACAGAACTGGTGAATGCGGCAATGGAAGCCACGCCAAACCCTGTGACCTATAGTGTGACATGGGAAGACGACTGGTCAAAACACCTGTTTCCATTATTGGATGAAAAGAAATTTGATATGGGATTCCCGTGGCTTAAGCCGGATTGCGACAGCACACCCGATAACGAACGCTGCGCGAATTTCCACTTTTCCGACCCGCTGATGAAATTGCTGATCATGCTGTTTGTGCGCGCCGATGATCCGTTCACCTTTAATTCCGACGCTGATATCATCGGCAAAACCCTGTGTCGCCCGAAAGGCTATTTCACCCATGATCTGGATCGCGCCGGCCGTCGTTGGCTGACCGATAAAAAGATCACTTTGGTGCAAGCCGACAGCCCTGATGCCTGCTTTGAACTGCTGTTGAAAAAAGAAGTGGACGCGGTAACGATCAATGTGTTCCTTGGCGCAAGCAAGATCAGTTCACTAGGATTGCGCGGTATAGTGGTGCCGCTGGAACGGCCATTATCCGAAGAGGGCCTCTATGTGGTGATCAGCAAAAAACACTGGCGCGGCACCACGTTCCTGTATCGGTTCAATGCGGGTTTGGCGGCGTTAAAAGCGACAGATCGCTACAATGAAATCGTATCTCGGCATCTGGGAATTTTCTGGGACTCGATCAAGGCGAACTGATCTAAAGGCGAAATTCGAAATTATTTCAAACCCGCGGTTTTTGCTAAATCGCGGGTTTTTTGCTGTATTTATTCCGTATGGCTTGCGTATGGCTTGCGTATGGCAAGTGTATGGCAGTTTGTCTGGATTTGTGCGGTATATTTCGACGCTGCATTAAACCACTAAACTATTTTAGTAGCGCAATCCGAGGGCGCGCATGGCGGTAAATCCCGGGAATAGGTGATATGGAATGTGTGCATGAAATCCGGATCATAATCCTGATAGCGGCGGCTTCCACTGGGGGTTGATTTTTGCTATAGGGTTTGGGGCGTGGTGTATGTAAAAACGGTGGTGGTATGACAAAGCGGGAACTGGCGGATTTCGGGGAATTGCTGGCGGGCGAGGAAACCTTGCTGGACGGGCTGTCATCGGGTGAATTCGTTGCGATTGGCGGCGATAGCGTCCCATCATCGGGCGCGGGCGAAAACCGCCAGATCCGCGGCCCCTTCCTGCGCTATCTGCTGCTGGGCGGGTGCGCGGCGCTGAAAAAACGTGGCTGCCATCTGCATGAAAAAGGCGTGCGGGTTGAAGGGGCCTTGATTACCGATGTGCTGGATCTGGAAGGCTGCACACTGCCTCATGATATTGCACTGATGGATTGCCGGATACGCCAAACGCCCAACCTGCGCTCTGCCAAAATCGAAAACCTGTTTTTAGATGGGTCAATCCTCCCCGGGATCGGGGCGGATGGCTTAACCGCCAAGGGCGACGTGTTTTTGCGGGATGTGACCAGCACAGGGGAATTGCGGTTATTGGGGGCAACGCTGGGGGGGGATCTTGTTTGTAATGGGGCCACCCTGACGGCGGGGGAAACGGGGTTCGCCTTAAGTGCCGATCGCTTGGCAGTCAAGGGCAACGTAGTTTTGCAGGATGTGACCAGCACAGGGGAATTGCGGTTATTGGCGGCGACGCTGGGTAGTGATCTTGATTGCACTGGGGCCGCCCTGACGGCGGGGGAAACGGGGGTCGCCTTAAGTGCTAGTGGTGCAAAGATCAGCGGGGCGTTTTTTCTGCGGAACGGGGCGAAAATAAAGGGGGTGCTGGATTTAACTGCCGCCAGAATGGATAATATCTGTGACGACTACACCTGCTGGCCCGCCGCGGGAAATTTGATGCTTAATCGTTGCCAATACGGGGCGTTTACCGGCGGGGCGATATCGGGGGCAGAGCGGATAAAATGGCTGGGGTTGCAAAATCCTGCGCAATTTGGCGCGGATTTCTGGCCACAGCCCTATGAACATTGTGCCAAAGTGCTGCGCGAAATGGGGCATCGGGAGGATGCAACCATGGTTCTGGTGGAAAAGGAAAAATTGCAGCGGGCGGATCGGCGGCGGCGGTTGTGGCGCAGTTATATGCGCGAGGATTATTACTGGTTTACCGTTTGGGATTGGGTAATGGCGGTAACGGTGCGCTATGGGTTGCGGCCATTATTGGCGTTTGGCTGGTTGTTCGGCTTTTGGCTGATTGGGGCGCTTGTGTTTCTGGCTGCCGCACAACGGGATGCGATCAAACCCAATGATGTGCGCATATTGCGCTCGGTTGAATGGGTGGCCTGTGCGCCGGATTATAAGGCCTCCGATGATGTGGAAATGACCAAACGCAACCAAACCGGCGAAACACAGCTTGCGTGTTTCCTGCACCAGCCCGAAGCCAGATCATACCCCAAATTCAACCCGTGGATCTATTCTGCCGACACCTTGTTGCCGATTGTAGCCTTGGAAATGCAATCCTTCTGGATCCCCGATGACAGGGATCGCGGGGTCGGGATGTGGGCGCGGCGGTTCCTTTGGCTGCAAATTATCTCAGGTTGGGCCTTGTCTTTGTTGGCGGTTGCTGGTTTCTCTGGGTTGATCAAATCGGATTAAGCTTATGACCCACACCCTTCCTATTCGCGTTTATTATGAAGATACCGACATGGCCGGTATTGTCTATTACGCCAATTACCTGCGCTATATCGAAAGGGCGCGGTCTGATTGGGTGCGGGGGCTTGGCATTGATCAGCGCCAGATGAAAGAAAACGGGCAGGTTTTTGTGGTGCGGCGGGTCGAGGCGGATTATCTGGCTTCGGCACATCTGGACGATGAACTGGTTGTGGAAACCGAGGTTCTGGAGATTACCGCCGCCAAACTGGTGATGGATCAGTGGGTCAAACGGGACGGAAAACCGATATTTCATGCAGTTGTCACCGCTGTGGTTGTGTCGGACACGGGGCATGTGGTGCGTTTACCGGCAAATATCCGCCAAATCATGCACTAATCCGCAAAAAACACGGTTGTGATGCGCATTATCTGGCATTCCCCGTGAAACTGTTCTAAATCCTTGTGTAATAGAGCCACAAAAATGTGGCCAACATAAAAGATGAGCAGGCTTATGATATTTCCCCTCGTGATAGGGCAAGAGATTGATTTCTCTTTTCTGGCGCTATTTTTGCGCGCGACGTTTACCGTGAAACTGGTGATGGTGCTGCTGATGCTGGCATCGTTCTGGTCGTGGTCGGTTATTTTTACCAAAATCATGGCCTATCGCAAGGC
>CAMZKY010000242.1 GCA_947311455.1 uncultured Marinosulfonomonas sp.
CCCTGCGCGTCATGCGTAAAAAGGCAGGATGGAATAATCGCTACCTTCTTCAGATACTCCGCGTGTGATGTTCATGCGATTCCCCTGATGAGGGGAAAGACCCCACTTGACCTCAATACAACGGCCAAAAACATCAACAATAGAAAACCCCGCCAAAAAATGACGGGGTTTGTCAGTGGTCTGAGCCCCGCAATATCTTGCGGGGCTTTTTATTTTTGCCACCATTAACGAAAAGTTTTAGTCGTCAACATTTGTCTTAAACACGTCCCCACCAACAATGTCGCCCGAAGGTGCGGCCAGTGCAACGGCTTGTTCGGCTTCTTCACGACGCGCCTCGATCACAACATTGTCACGATCCGTGGCGATCTTGCGGGTTTGCATTGTTGCCCCGCCCGTGCCAGCTGGAATCAGACGGCCAACGATAACATTCTCTTTCAAACCAACCAGTTTATCGCGCTTACCCTGAACCGAAGCTTCGGTCAGAACGCGGGTAGTTTCCTGGAACGACGCCGCCGAGATGAACGAACGCGTTTGCAAGCTGGCTTTGGTGATCCCTAGCAGGATAGGGCCACCTTGTGCCAAACGAACACCACGTGCTGCGGCCTTTTCATTGGCTGCATCAAATTCGGCCTTATCAACGTGTTCACCCTTCAGCAATGTCGTTTCACCACTATCGGTGATTTCCCATTTCTGAAGCATTTGACGCACGATAACTTCGATGTGTTTGTCGTTGATTTTCACACCTTGCAAACGATACACGTCTTGCACTTCGTCAATCATATAGTTGGCCAATGCGGCCACCCCCATAATCGCCAAAATATCATGCGGTGCAGGATTGCCGTCGATTAGGTATTCACCCTTACGGATAAAGTCACCTTCGCCCACTGGAATGTGTTTGCCTTTCGGCACCATATATTCGCGAGTTTCTTGCGTTTCATCCGCAGGGACAATCGAAATACGGCGTTTGTTTTTGTAATCGCGTCCATATTGAACGTAACCATCAATCTCGGCAATGATTGCGTTGTCTTTTGGTTTACGCGCTTCGAACAATTCCGCAACCCGAGGCAGACCACCGGTAATATCCTTGGTTTTTGTGCCTTCACGCGGAATACGTGCAACCACATCACCCGCTTGAATTTCTGCGCCGTCTTCGACAGACAAAATTGCATCCACAGACATTGCATATGTGATCGGATGACCACCATCATTGCGCACGGGTTCGCCATTGCCATCAATCAAAATGATTTCAGGTTTTAGTTCATTGCCCTTTGGTGCAGTGCGCCAATCAACAACAATCTTCTGTGTCATGCCTGTCGCGTCATCGGTCTCTTCGCGGATCGCGACGCCATTCACCAGATCGGTGTATTTAACTGTGCCGGCCTTTTCTGCAATAATTGGAAGCGTGTATGGATCCCATTCAAACATTTTATCGCCACGGGCAATTTTCTGTCCGTCTTTGATCAAAACGTTCGTTCCGTAAGACAGTTTATGTTTCGAACGTTCTTGGCCATTGGCATCAATGATGACAATTTCCATGCTGCGACCCATAACAATATTTTCGCCTTTGGCATTTTTCAAAAGCTGTGCATTGTTGAACCTGATTGTGCCCTCTTGCGAGGCCTCGGTAAAGGATTGTTGACCACCCTGTGCAACGCCGCCAATGTGGAAAGTCCGCATTGTTAGCTGTGTGCCCGGCTCACCAATGGATTGCGCCGCGATAATACCAACCGCTTCGCCTTGGTTCACTAAGGTGCCGCGCGCAAGGTCACGACCGTAACACATCGCACAAACGCCTTCTTCGGCTTCACAGGTCAATGGGCTACGCATTTCAACACTGACCAGATCGGCTTTGTCGATCAGGTCGGCCATATGCTCGTCGATCAGTTGGTTTTTGCGAACGATCACTTCATCCGTGCCAGGCACGATGATGTCTTCGGCAGCAACACGACCCAACAGTTTTTCGGCCAGAGAGGCAACGACTTCACCATCGTTCACGGCGGCTTCTGCAGTGATTGAATTTTCGGTGCCGCAATCAACAGCACGAATGATACAATCTTGTGAAACATCCACCAAACGGCGGGTTAGGTAACCCGAGTTCGCTGTTTTAAGCGCCGTATCAGACAGACCTTTACGCGCCCCGTGGGTAGAGTTGAAGTACTCAAGAACCGACAGGCCTTCTTTAAAGTTTGAAATGATAGGTGTTTCGATGATGTCGCCATTTGGCTTCGCCATCAAGCCACGCATACCGCCCAGCTGTTTCATCTGCGTAACCGAACCACGCGCACCAGAGTGCGCCATCATGTAAACCGAGTTAATTTCACTTTCGGAGCCGTCTTCATCGTATGTGGTATCTGAAATCGCGCCCATCATCGAATCGGTCACCTGGTCATTACAAGTTGACCACGCATCCACAACTTTGTTGTATTTTTCACCCTGAGTGATCAGGCCATCCATATACTGTTGCTCAAAGCTGGTCACGCGATCGCGCGTGCCATTTACGATTGTCCACTTGTCATCAGGGATCAGCATGTCGTCTTTACCAAACGAAATCCCGGCCTTGAATGCCTCGCGGAAACCAACGGTCATCACGTTATCACAAAAGATAACCGATTCTTTTTGGCCGCAATACCGGTAAACCGTATCAATAATTTGCTGCACTTCGCTTTTGCGCAACAGACGGTTCACCAGACTAAACGGTGCTTTGGCATTCAGTGGCAGCAAAGCCCCCAAACGCATCCGACCCGGTGTGGTTTCAAACCGCTCCAGCACTTCGTTGCCCTCGGAATCGATTTGTTTGATCCGCGCGGTGATTTTAGCATGCAAATGCACTTCACCAGCATCCAACGCATGTTGAACTTCATCAACATCGGCAAACATCATGCCTTCGCCTTTCATGCCGGTGCGCATGATGGTGGTGTAATACAGGCCCAAAATCATATCTTGTGACGGCACAATGATTGGCGCACCGTTCGATGGGGATAGGACGTTGTTTGTTGACATCATCAACACGCGTGCTTCCAGCTGGGCTTCCAATGACAATGGAACGTGAACCGCCATTTGGTCGCCGTCAAAGTCGGCGTTAAACGCAGAACACACCAATGGGTGCAGCTGAATGGCCTTGCCTTCGATCAGCACAGGTTCAAACGCCTGAATGCCCAAACGGTGCAAGGTAGGCGCACGGTTCAGCATAACAGGGTGTTCGCGGATCACTTCGTCCAGGATATCCCATACTTCTGGTCGTTCTTTTTCAACCAGCTTTTTCGCCTGCTTCACGGTCGAGGACATGCCTTTGGCCTCAAGACGCGAATAGATAAACGGTTTAAACAGCTCGAGCGCCATTTTCTTTGGCAAACCACATTGATGCAATTTCAGTTCGGGGCCAGTCACAATCACAGACCGGCCCGAGAAATCAACGCGTTTACCCAAAAGGTTTTGACGGAAGCGACCTTGCTTACCCTTTAGCATGTCAGACAGTGATTTCAGAGGACGTTTGTTGGCCCCGGTAATCACACGTCCACGGCGGCCATTATCAAACAACGCATCCACAGATTCCTGCAGCATCCGTTTCTCATTACGCACAATAATATCAGGTGCGCGCAGTTCGATCAGCCGTTTCAAGCGGTTGTTCCGGTTGATCACCCGACGATAAAGATCGTTCAAATCAGACGTGGCAAACCGGCCACCATCTAGCGGCACCAAGGGGCGCAGTTCTGGTGGGATCACGGGTATGACCGTCATAATCATCCACTCGGGACGGTTCCCGGATTCAAGGAAGTTTTCGACAATCTTCAAACGCTTGATGATTTTCTTGGGCTTAAGTTCACCCGTTGCCACCGCCAGATCAGCGCGCAGCATTTCTGCCTCTGCCTCAAGATCAATCAGGGCCAGCATTTCACGAATGGCTTCGGCCCCGATACCCGCTTTGAACGCATCCATGCCGTAAGCATCTTGCGCATCCATGTGCTCTTCTTCGCTCATCAATTGACCATACATAAGGTCGGTCAGGCCGGGTTCGATCACCACATAGTTTTCAAAATAGAGAATGCGTTCCAGATCACGCAATGTCATATCCAGCATCAAACCAATGCGCGATGGCAGTGACTTAAGGAACCAGATATGCGCCACAGGTGACGCTAGTTCGATGTGCCCCATGCGCTCACGGCGCACTTTTTGCAGCGTAACTTCAACACCACATTTCTCGCAGACAACGCCGCGATATTTCATGCGTTTATATTTGCCACACAAGCATTCGTAATCTTTGATCGGGCCAAAGATACGCGCACAAAACAGGCCGTCGCGTTCGGGCTTGAATGTGCGGTAGTTGATGGTTTCAGGCTTTTTGATTTCCCCGAAAGACCACGAAAGAATCCGCTCTGGCGAGGCCAGCGAAACTTTGATCTCGTCAAACACTTTGGTTGGTGTCAGCGGGTTAAACGGGTTGTTAGTTAGTTCCTGGTTCATTTTGATACCTCAAAAAATTGGTTGCGGATGGTTGGGAGAGTAGGGTTGCCCCTACTCATCCTCCGCATCCAGGAGTTCCATGTTCAAGCCGAGGCCACGAACCTCTTTCACCAGAACGTTAAACGATTCAGGCACGCCCGCTTCGAAATTATCTTCGCCTTTGACAATACTTTCGTAAACTTTGGTACGGCCTGCAACATCATCCGACTTCACTGTCAGCATCTCTTGCAGCGTATACGCCGCGCCATATGCTTCCAGCGCCCAGACTTCCATTTCCCCGAAACGCTGTCCACCGAACTGGGCCTTACCACCCAACGGTTGTTGTGTGACAAGGCTGTAAGGGCCAGTTGAACGTGCGTGGATTTTGTCGTCCACAAGGTGGTGAAGTTTCAGCAGGTATTTCTTGCCAACAGTCACCCGGCGCGAGAATTTCTCGCCTGTGCGGCCATCGTAAAGATCCGATTGCGCGCTTGTATCAAAACCGGCACGAGTAAGAGCGTCATTGATATCAACCTCTTTGGCACCATCAAATACAGGCGTGGCGATTGGAACGCCGTTTGTAACGTTTCCGGCGGCTTCCAATAGATCGTCGTCGTCCATATCAACAATGCCTTCTTCGTAAACATTGTCGCCATAGGCAATACGCATCGCTTCTTTCACTGGGGTCAAATCGCCCGTGCGCCGGAAGTCCTTGAGCGCTTGGTCAATTTTTTGACCTAGACCATATGCAGCCCAACCCATGTGAGTTTCCAGAATTTGCCCAACGTTCATACGCGAAGGCACCCCCAGCGGATTAAGGCAAAAATCAACCGGTGTTCCGTCTTCCAAAAATGGCATGTCTTCCATAGGAACGATGCGTGAAATCACACCTTTGTTCCCGTGACGACCAGCCATTTTATCACCCGGTTGAAGCTTGCGCTTCACGGCGATAAAGACTTTGACCATTTTCATCACGCCCGGAGGCAGATCATCACCACGACGAACTTTTTCAACTTTGTCTTCAAAACGCGCCTCCAGGGCGCCCTTTTGAATGTTGTACTGTTCGTTCAGGGCTTCAACCTGTGCGGCGTCTGCCTCTTCTGCCAAGGCCAGCTGCCACCACTGACCACGTGACAACATGCCAAGTAGATCTTCAGTGATTTCCGATTTTGGACGCACGCCTTTGGGGCCTTTGACTGCAACCTTACCAAGGATCATGGTTTTCAAGCGCGCATAGGTGTTGCGATCAAGAATATCCATTTCATCGTCGCGGTCACGCGCCAAGAATTCAACCTCTTCGCGTTCGATCTGCAATGCACGTTCGTCTTTTTCGATCCCGTGGCGATTAAACACACGCACTTCAACAATTGTGCCGAAATCACCCGGTTTTACCCGCAATGATGTATCGCGAACGTCAGAGGCTTTTTCACCAAAGATGGCGCGCAGAAGTTTTTCTTCTGGTGTCATCGGGCTTTCGCCTTTTGGTGTGATTTTACCAACCAGAATGTCACCTGGTTGAACTTCGGCACCGATGTAAACGATACCGGCCTCATCCAGATTGCGAAGCGCTTCTTCGCCAACATTCGGAATATCACGGGTGATTTCCTCAGGGCCAAGCTTGGTATCGCGCGCCGCAACTTCGAATTCTTCGATGTGGATCGAAGTGAACACATCGTCACGCACAATGCGTTCGGAAATCAGAATTGAATCCTCGTAGTTGTAACCATTCCACGGCATAAACGCGACGAGGATGTTTTTACCAAGCGCCAATTCACCAATATCGGTTGACGGGCCATCGGCAATCACTTGGCCTTTGGTCACTGTCGTGCCGATTTTCACCAACGGACGCTGGTTGATACAAGTGTTTTGGTTCGAGCGTTGGAATTTACGCAAACGGTAAATATCCACACCCGGATCACCGATGCTTAGGTCTTCTGTGGCGCGCACAACGATGCGTGTCGCGTCAACCTGATCAATGATACCAGCGCGTTTGGCCATGATCGCCGCACCGGAATCGCGTGCAACAATTTCCTCGATCCCTGTGCCAACCAATGGCGCTTCGGCTTGCAGCAATGGCACAGCCTGACGCATCATGTTCGAGCCCATCAAGGCACGGTTGGCATCGTCGTTTTCAAGAAACGGGATCAAAGACGCCGCAACAGAAACCAGCTGTTTCGGGCTAACGTCGATCAAATCGATAGCCTCGCGTTGGCTTAACAAGTAATCGCCAGATTTACGGCTGGACACCAGGTCGTTCACGAACTTGCCGTCATCATCAACCTGCGCGTTGGCCTGCGCCACGGTGTGACGCATTTCCTCAGTCGCAGACATATAGGAATAGTCATCCGTCACCACACCATCAACAACCTTGCGATACGGCGTTTCTATGAAACCGTATTTATTAACACGAGCGTAAGTAGCAAGCGAGTTGATTAGACCAATATTTGGCCCCTCGGGCGTTTCAATTGGACACATACGACCGTAGTGCGTTGGATGCACATCGCGCACCTCAAAGCCCGCACGTTCGCGTGTAAGACCACCAGGCCCAAGCGCGGATAGGCGACGCTTGTGCGTGACCTCGGACAAGGGGTTGGTTTGGTCCATAAATTGCGAAAGCTGACTAGAGCCAAAGAACTCACGCACCGCAGCCGCGGCTGGTTTGGCATTAATCAAATCTTGCGGCATCACAGTGTCGATTTCAACAGAGGACATACGCTCTTTGATCGCGCGCTCCATGCGCAGTAAACCAACGCGGTATTGATTTTCCATCAGCTCGCCAACGGAACGAACACGACGGTTACCGAGGTGGTCAATATCATCAACCGAGCCTTTGCCGTCACGCAGATCAACCAGCGCTTTGATACAGGCAACGATGTCTTCGCGGCGCAATGTGCGCTGTGTGTCTTCGGCATCAAGGTCCAAACGCATATTCATTTTCACACGGCCAACAGCCGATAGATCATAGCGTTCTTTATCAAAGAACAGTGTGTCAAACAACGCAGATGCAGATTCAACGGTGGGCGGCTCGCCCGGGCGCATCACGCGGTAGATATCCATAAGCGCAGTATCGCGGCCCATGTTTTTATAGGCTGCCAAAATGTTGCACATGTAAGAGCCAACAATAATGTTGTCGATATCCAGAACAGGAATGTCGGTGATACCTGCATCAATCAGTTCTTTCAAAACACCACCAATAACTTGGTCGTCTTTATCCAGTTCCCATGTCAGCTCATCACCGGCTTCGGCGTAAATTGCACCGGTTTCTTCGTTGATGATATCTTTGGCAACATATTTTCCGATGATTTGTTCGAACGGCAACAACAGATCTTTGACCTTGCCTTCTTCGATCAATTTTTTAACCGCGCGTGGTGTAACTTTTTTACCCGCTTCGGCAATCACTTCGCCGGTTTTGGCATCAACCAAATCATACAAAGGACGCGTGCCGCGCACACGATCAGGGAAGAACGTGGTGACCCAGCCTTTGTTCTTTTTCAGTTTGAAATCAACGGTATCATAATACGCATCCATGATCTGCTCTTGATCGAGACCAAGCGCATACAAAAGCGTGGTGACTGGCAATTTACGACGGCGATCGATCCGTGCAAAGACAAGATCTTTGGCATCAAATTCAAAATCCAGCCACGAACCGCGATATGGGATAATGCGGCAGGTGAACAACAATTTACCAGAGGAGTGGGTTTTGCCTTTGTCATGGTCAAAGAACACACCGGGTGAACGGTGCATTTGCGAAACGATCACCCGTTCGGTGCCGTTTACAACAAAGGTGCCGTTTGGCGTCATCAAAGGCATGTCGCCCATGAACACATCTTGTTCTTTGATGTCTTTTACAGACTTGGCGCCTGTATCTTCGTCAATATCGAATACGATCAAACGCAAGGTCACTTTAAGAGGTGCCGAGTATGTCATGTCGCGCTGCATACACTCTTCGACATCGTATTTAGGCTTTTCAAGGACGTACTTGGAAAATTCCAAAATCGCAGTTTCATTGAAATCCTTGATCGGGAAAACCGATTGGAAAACACCGTTGATACCTTCGCCATCTAGTGGCTGAGGCTGATCGCCGGAATCCAAAAACAGTTTGTAGGAGGATTTTTGAACCTGAATAAGGTTTGGCATTGCCAAAACCTCACGGATTTTACCATAGTATTTACGCAGCCGTTTCTGGCCAATATAAGTCTGAGCCATGCTCGTCGTTACCTTTCAGTTGCTCGCGATACACCATCTGTCTGGGCCACAGCGGCGTAGTGCAATGCAATCCTAGATCAAAGACCATTCCTGCAGACGACCCATATGTCTGCTCCCGTCCTTTGAACCAAGCCTTAGAAAATGCATTAACAAATGCCCTTACTAAGACGGGTTCGGCTGAACCCGAGTTGCCCCGGATTCAGCCAATAGAAATTCTTAACGCAGCCCGCAGGCCGCGTGTGAATTACTTGATTTCGACTTCTGCGCCAGCTGCTTCCAGCTTGGCTTTCACGTCGTCTGCTTCGGCTTGGTCAACGCCTTCTTTGACTTTCGCACCAGCAGTTTCAACCAATGTTTTCGCTTCTTTCAGGCCAAGACCTGTGATCGCGCGAACTTCTTTGATCACAGAAATTTTAGATGCGCCGGCAGATACCATTACAACGTCAAATTCTGTTTGAGCAGCGCCACCAGCGTCGCCGCCTTCAGCAGCAGCCATCACGACAGCGCCACCGGCAGCTGGCTCGATGCCATACTCGTCTTTAAGGATAGTTTTCAGTTCTTGTGCTTCGAGAAGGGTCAGACCTACGATCTCTTCAGCAAGTTTTTTCAGATCAGCCATTTTACTGTTTCCGTTCGTTTAAATGTTGTGTTCCAACGTCATAGATAACCTATACGCCGGCCTTATTCGTTGCTTAGGCAGCCTTGTCTTCGATTGTAGACAAGATACCAGCGATGTTGCTTGCAGGCGCGCCAATGGCACCGGCGATGTTGGAAGCAGGCGCACCAATACAGCCAGCGATAGAAGCAATAAGCTCCTCGCGGGATGGCATTGCTGCAACGGCCTTAACACCGGCGACGTCAAGAGCGTTATCCCCCATTGCCCCGCCCAGAATCACGAACTTGTCGTGCTCTTTGGCGAAATCCTGTGCAACCTTGGCGGCTGACACGGGATCTTCGGAATAGGTCATAACGGTCATACCCGAAAGAAGGTCAGAAATGCTTGCGCAAGGCTTTCCATCAAGGGCGATTTTGGCGAGCTTGTTTTTGGCAACACGCACATGAACATCCGCATCGCGCGCTGACGCACGAAGGGCTTCCATATCCGCAACTGTAAGACCCGCGTAGTGGGCTACCACTACAACGCCAGAGCTTTCAAAGACTTCGCCGAGTTCAGCGACTACGGCTTCTTTTTGTGCTCTATCCACAGTTTTACTCCAATTATGGAAGGGTTCCCCCCTCCGGCTCTAGTTTGCCCCTATCGCTAAGGGCGTCGGGTCCAATTTCAGGGTCCCGAGGCCAAAATCTCCCGAGGAAATACCCCGGTATAATTCGTCTCGTTTCCCATCTCGGGAAGGAATTAGCAGGTGTTACCCTAACCCTCCGTCTCGGACAGAACAGCACCTTGCGGTACCGCTAAATGACAGGCGCGAACGCCTGCCAAATCTGATTAATTACCTAGCGCTGAGTCGAGGTTCAAGGAAACCCCAGGACCCATTGTCGAGCTGATAACGATCTTTTGCAAGTATGTGCCTTTCACGCCGGTTGGGCGCGCTTTTTGAACGGCATCTACAAGGGCGCGAATATTTTCAACCAGTTTGGCATCGTCAAACGAAACTTTGCCAACACCAGCATGTACAACGCCGCCTTTTTCTGCTTTGAACTGCACTTCGCCGCCTTTAGCCGCTTTAACAGCAGCAGCCACATCCATCGTTACCGTGCCCACTTTGGGGTTTGGCATCAGGTTGCGCGGGCCAAGAACTTTACCCAAACGGCCAACGATTGGCATCATGTCAGGTGTGGCAATACAACGGTCAAAATCGATCTTGCCGCCTTGTACGATTTCCATCAGATCTTCTGCGCCAACGATATCCGCACCAGCGGCTGTCGCTTCTTCGGCTTTCGCGTCACGTGCGAACACGGCAACACGAACAGTTTTACCTGTACCGTTTGGCAGACCAACAACACCACGAACCATTTGATCAGCGTGGCGTGGATCAACACCAAGGTTTAGTGCGATATCGATGGTTTCATCGAATTTCGCGCTTGCATTTGATTTAATCAGCGCAACAGCCTCTTCAACTGTCAGGTTTGATTTTCCAGCAAAGGCCTCACGGGCCGCTGTGAAACGTTTTCCAAGCTTAGCCATGATTATTTAACCTCGATGCCCATAGAACGCGCAGAGCCCAAGATGATTTTCATCGCGGCTTCGATATCGTTTGCGTTCAGATCTTTCATTTTTGCTTCGGCGATTTCTTGTACCTGCGCCGAGGTTACAGAACCCACAACTTCGCGGCCAGGATTGCTGGCGCCAGATTTAAGTTTCGCAGCTTTACGCAGGAAATAAGACGCCGGAGGTGTCTTGATATCCATAGTGAAAGATTTGTCTTGGTAATATGTGATCACGGTCGGACAAGGAGCACCAGGCTCCAGATCAGCTGTTTTAGCGTTAAACGCCTTACAGAATTCCATGATGTTAATTCCACGCTGACCAAGCGCCGGACCCACGGGGGGGGACGGGTTTGCTTGACCTGCAGGCACTTGCAGTTTCATTGTGCCAGCCAGTTTTTTAGCCATTAGGCTTCTCCTTATTTCAACAATCCCTGCAACGCGTTACAGGGTCTTCAAGTTGCGTGGTCCGACATCACAGGCGCGCCTGCCAGCCTCCCACAGATTACACTAGGCCTCTTTCGAAACCTGTGTGAATTCAAGTTCGACAGGTGTTTCGCGCCCAAAGATAGAAACCGTAACTTTAAGACGCTGGTTCTCCTGATCGACTTCCTCCACCATACCATCAAAACCCTCAAACGGCCCATCATTAACCGAAACTTTTTCACCCACTTCAAAGAAGATCAGGGTGCGTGGGGATTCGGCGGTTTCTTCTACGCGGTTCAGCAATGCGTTGACTTCGGCGTCGCGCATGGGCATTGGGCGGCCTTGCGGGCCCAGAAATCCGGTGACGCGGTTGATGGAATTGATCAGGTGGTAGCCCCGATCCGACATTTCCATCCGCACCAGAATATAGCCCGGCATAAAGCGGCGCTCGACGGTCACTTTCTTACCGCGACGCACCTCGATCACCTCTTCGGTGGGCACCAGCACTTCTTCAATATCGTCAGAAAGACCGGCCTCTTCCGCAGCAATTGCCACAGCTTCGGCGATCTTTTTCTCATAGTTCGAAAGAACACTTACAGAATACCACCGCTTTGCCATCTTGCCTTGTCCTTACAAACATCGCGCCCAAACGCGAAAAAATCCAAATGTTTCAAGCGGTTAAACCGCCCTCCCCAAACATAAAACAGCGCACAGCCCGAATCGGTGTGCGCATTTGTTGGAGATTTCCGCCTGATCTACAACCGAAGCCCAATCAGTTCAAGACCATAGGCGCGTTATTTTTCTAATTAAACATCGTCAAAACTGCACCCAATCCCGAGCGGATCACCATATCCACCAAGGAAAAGAACGTGGCAACCAAAGCTGTCAACGCAAAGACCATCATCGAGGTCAAAAACACTTCGCGCCGCGTGGGCCAAACGATCTTGGA
>CAMZKY010000243.1 GCA_947311455.1 uncultured Marinosulfonomonas sp.
AATGTTGCGTTTTTCTGATGTGTTGGTGTTGGTTTCATCTTTTATCCATGTTCTTTTAGGGTGTTAACGGGATGGCAACCTATTTTCATTATTCCGGAATAATAGAAATAGATATGGCGGTATTTTTCAACACTCCGTTAATGAGCGCGCCATTCAAATGAACATGGATAAAAGATGAAACCAACACCAACACATCAGAAAAACGCAACATTTTTTACGGCCTTGTCCCATAAACGCCGCCAAATGCTCTGTGAAATTTTGCTTCTTTCCGGTGCCAAAGGTATGCCGTTTGGTGTTCTTCAAAATCAAAGCGGTTTGAAAGTGTCGACACTTACGCATCATCTTAGGTTTATGGATCAAAGTGGAATTTTGCTAAAACGGCAGAAAGGCAATGAAAACTGGATATCCATTGATTTGGTACGTCTGCGCGACCTGACCCGGGATTTTGGCGGTTTCATATCTGCAATTACCGCAAAGTTACCCAATCAATCCTAAATACGCCCCCTCAATTCCGGTTATTGCCCATCCAACTAAGTCCTGATAGCAAAGTGGTGTAACCCGTAGGAGCGCGCGTATGACCACCGATCAAATCACCCTGTTTTCCCTATTCGGAGCCGTGTTCGGCCTGCTGTTATGGGGGCGGTTTCGTTATGATCTGGTGGCGTTTGCGGCCTTGATGGCGGGTGTGGTTTTGGGGGTTATCCCGACAAAACATGCGTTTGACGGGTTTGGCCATCCGGCCACACTGGTTGTGGCGTTGGTGCTGGTGGTGTCGGCGGGTTTGGTGCGCTCGGGGGCGGTATTTTTGATCACCCGCACATTAGTGAATGCGGGCCGATCGCTCGGTGGGCATATCGCTTTAATGGGGGCGATTGGCGGGATACTGTCTGCCTTTATGAACAATGTTGCGGCCTTGGCCCTGCTGATGCCGGTTGATATCCAAACCGCACGCAAAGCCAAACGCGCACCGGGATTATCGCTGATGCCACTGTCATTTGCCACGATCCTTGGCGGAATGGTAACGTTGATTGGCACCCCGCCCAACATCATTATTGCCACCATCCGCGAAGATAGCCTTGGTGCGCCGTTCAAGATGTTTGATTTTGCCCCTGTTGGCGGGATGACGGCACTTGCCGGTTTGGTTTTTGTGGCTTTGATCGGTTGGCGTTTGATTCCACAGCCCAAAGCAGGCGAAAACAGTGCCGATCCGATGGCCGATATATCGCAATATCTGGCTGAATTAACCGTGCCGGATGAAAGTAAACACATTGGTAAACGGGTGCAGGATTTATACGACATAGCCGAAAAGAACGATGTTGCGATCCTTGGATTGGTGCGTGGGGGCAAACGGCGGTATGGCACCCAAGCCAAAACCAAATTACAGGCGCATGACGCGCTGGTGATCGAGGCAACCCCTGACGCACTGGATGAATTCCGCACAGCGCTTTCGCTGGATTTTGCTGAATCCAAACGCCAAGATTTGTTGCTGGGCGAAGGGGACGGCCTTTCGGTGATCGAAGTGGTTGTGCAAGATAGTTCGCGCATTGCTGGAAAAACCGCGATGGCGATTGGCCTTGGCTGGCGGCAACGCACGGTTTTGCTGGGTATTTCCCATTCCGGGCGTCGTGTTACAAAACAAGTGCGTAAAACTGTGGTGCGGGCCGGCGATATACTGTTGCTGTTGGTGCCTAAAGATCACGAAGGCGATGTGGTGGAATGGTTGGGATGTCTGCCACTTGCGGATCGCGGCCTTGCAGTGACCAACGACAAAAAAGTCTGGTTGGCGATTGGTATGTTTGCGCTGGCTGTTGCTGCGTCTTCGGTGGGGGTTATTTATTTACCGGTTGCGCTTGGTTTGGTTGTGATCGGGTTTGTTTTAACCAAAATCATGCCCTTGTCCGAAATTTATGATCACATTTCGTGGCCCGTTGTGGTTTTGCTAGGCTCGATGATCCCGCTTGGATCGGCTTTGGAAACCTCGGGGGGAACGGAATTAATTGCTGATGCGTTGATTGATCTCACCGCTGGAATGCCTTCGTGGGCAATTTTAACCATCTTGATGATTGTTACCATGTCTTTGTCAGATGTGTTGAACAACACCGCAACCACCATTGTGGCCGCCCCCATCGGTATCAAAATGGCCCAAGCGCTCGAGGTTAATCCAGACCCGTTTTTAATGGCCGTTGCCGTGGCTGCAAGCTGCGCGTTCCTGACGCCGATTGGGCACAAGAACAACACACTGATCCTTGGCCCTGGCGGCTATTCGTTTGGCGATTATTGGCGCATGGGATTGCCGCTTGAAATACTGGTGGTTTTTGTCAGCATTCCGTCGATCCTGCTATTTTGGCCGCTGTAATATTGGCCACAGGTGATCCTGGTGCTATTTCCACGCGGTGGGAACAATAGGATTGGAAAGGATAGAAAGAATGCTGGCGGCCTGCTCCTTCGGCAATCTCTGCACCAGAACCCGTGTGGTGTAGTGGCCATACAGTTTTTGGTCTTCGCCATAGTAGCCCCAATCACGAATTTGGGCGGCTGAAAATTGAACGTTGCTGCCCAGTTCTAGCCCATCCATAAAATTGGGTTCATTGGCCAGTCGCCCCAAAAAGCGGCCATTCTTTTCACGGCGCAAGTGATCGACCCAAATGATTTCATTGTCGGTTTCCCCTGTGTTGACCTCAAACGAAACCTTTAGCGAGCTATCCGGGTGAAAATTTCCGTTTCCCGTATCCATTGCCTTTAAGAATAAATCCAAAGAACCAAGCGCATTCTGGATTGCATGTTTCATTGCAGGATCGGTTCTATTGTATTTAACGACAGGATCACCCGCATTGCCAATTGCGGGAAATGCCAAGATCATACCGGTGATGAACGTGAAAAGTAGTGTTCGTATCATTTCAGTTCCACCATCAAATCCTTGGCATCGATCTGGCCACCGGCCTGCACATGCAGGGCCTTGACCACCGCGTCGCGTTCGGCGTGGATGCCGGTTTCCATTTTCATCGCCTCGATGGTCAGCAGCAGATCGCCCTCATGCACCTGTTGGCCCACAGATACTGCAACCGTGGCCACAACCCCCGGCATGGGCGCACCGATGTGGTTTGGATTGCCTTGTTCTGCCTTGGGTTTTTGCGCGGTTTGAGCCTTGATCAGGCGGTTTGGCACGCGGATTGATCTGGGCTGGCCGTTCAGTTCAAAGAACACTTTCACTTCGCCGTCATCCATGGTTTCGCCTACCGCCAGCAGGCGGATTTCAAGGGTTTTGCCCGGGTCGATTTCAGCGGTGATTTCTTCGCCTGCATCCATGCCATAGAAAAACGCATGGGTGGGCAGGGTGCGCACGGGGCCGTATTGGCGGTGGCGGCCCATGTAATCAAGGAACACTTTGGGATACATCAGATAGCCGTTCAGATCCTCGTCATCAACTTTGAATCCTTCCAGTTCTTTTGACACGGCCTTGCGCGTCGCCTCAAGATCGGCGGGCTTCAGATGTGCGCCCGGACGGGAGGTGTTGGGTGCCTCGCCTTTTAGAACCTTGTTGATAAACGCAGGCGGGAAGCCCCCCGGAGGCTGGCCCAGATTGCCGCGCATCATGTCGATCACGCTGTCAGGGAAGGATACGTCGATTTCGGGGTCTTCGACCTGTTCACGGGCCAGGTTTTGGCTGACCATCATCAGGGCCATATCGCCCACCACTTTGGAACTTGGCGTGACTTTGACAATATCGCCAAACATCTGGTTCACATCCGCATAGGTTTGTGCCACTTCGGCCCAGCGTTCCTCAAGCCCCAAGG
>CAMZKY010000244.1 GCA_947311455.1 uncultured Marinosulfonomonas sp.
CTTGAATGCCGAATGTTGCACTGGAACAGGCCACATTCATGTCATATCCATAGCCGTTGACCCCCAACAGGTCCTGCACTTCGATTGCGATTGCAGGATAGCTGCGCTCCATGTTGGAAGCTGCAACAATCACGACATCCATATCCATCGCGGTTTTTCCCGCCGATTTCAATGCCTTGGTACACGCATCAAGCGCCATCTCCGCCATGATCGAAGGTTCATCATCACTGCGTTGACGTAAGATTGGGTGCATGATTTTCGGGTCAAGGATTCCGGATTTATTCATTACATTACGGCGGTGAATGCCGCTTGCCGCCACGATAAAATCAACGCTGGAATAGGCCTTTGCCTCGACGGTGCCCGCATCAATCAAATCTTTATTTTCTGCGTTGAACAAATCCACATAGGCATTAAATGCCTCAACCAATTCTTCGTTCGTAATAATCTCGGATGGCGTATAAATGCCGGTTCCCGATATAACTGGTTGGTGCATGAAACTCTCCTATGGCCCTACTGAATTAGGCCTCGTGAAGCAAAAAAGGTCAAGCCCTTACGCAACGCAAATTACGTAGTTAATCCAACCACGATTCCGGAATAGTAAATTCCTGGAACTAAAAAAACGCAGCCGCCTAAGATTTTTAGAACGGGCACTTGGCCTTGAAAGTGAGGCCTTTCCCACCATCGGGATGACGCAACCGAAGGCTTTCCGCATGTAGCATAAGCCGAGGTGCATTGCGGGCTTCCCCAGTGGCATAAAACGGATCCCCCAGTATCTGATGGCCTATTTCACGCATGTGCACCCGCAGCTGATGGCTACGTCCGGTTTGGGGGAACAGTCGCACGCGGGTGGAATTCTCCTCATATTTTATAACTTTCCAATCGGTTACCGCCTGTTTGCCATTTTCATGGTCAACATGCTGCAGCGGCCTGTTTGGCCAATCGACAATCAAAGGCAGATCTACGGTTCCTTCACGTGGTTCAAGGCGGCCAAACACCCGCGCTACATAGGTTTTCTTCATTTGGCGTTTTTCAAATTGAAGCCCCAAATGCCGTTGCGCCGGCTTGGTCAGGGCAAAGACCATCACACCAGAAGTATCGCGATCCAAACGATGCACCAATAGCGCCTCTGGAAATGCGTCTTGAATACGCACAATCAGACAATCAGCAAGGTGTTCGCCTTTCCCGGGAACCGACAATAAACCGCTTGGTTTATCAACCAGCAACAACTGATGATCATGGTGCAGAACCGCCAGTGGCGTATCCGGTGGAGTATAGTCGGTTTGCATTATTCTGGCCGAAATATTTCGCCGCGTAATATAGCGATAATAGTGCGAACGAATAATCCGGCAATAATAAGTGACAACAGACCAAACAAAGCAATACCAATCATTCCGTGGGTAGCCGACTCTGCAATCCCAGCAAAATCAAACGATGCAACGGTAAGCGCGGCCAATGGAAAGACCAACATCCACAGAGACAAATCAAAAGGCATTTTAACAATACGGGGTAGCTGCATCACCACAACAAAACCAAACGCATATGCCATGTTCAACAATAAACGCGCCATCACTTCGCTTTCTGGTGCCAGTTGAATAAATGCAACAAAGGCCACGGCTGGTGGTGCCACCATAATAATCAAGGTTGGTAGAATTTTATCTGCAGCAGGTCCATGGAAAACCAAACGGTTCATCACCAACGACAAAAGGATCATCCAGAATATGATGCCGGTAGAAAAGAACAGCCAAGACAATTCAAGATACCCAAGCGGCACCCCCACCACAGGAATAATCAGGCATCCGACAACGGGCATGAACCACGCCGCATTAATATGTGCATGCTGATAGGGCTTATTACCAATCCATTGCGAAAACACCCCGAGTATAAGCCCCCCCTGAAGGCCTGCGCCTATCGCCCATAAAATTTGCGCTAGCCGCTCTTGATCATTAATCAACAGCCCAGCCATTATGACGAGTGAAATCGGGATTGTTGGAAAATACGCCACTCGAACTGGGTGCTTAAACTCCCCCACCACTGCGCCCCTAAAGATCACTACCTTAAACAAGTAGAATCCTAAAACCAGCACGAACAGGATAATGGCCATTGCTCGAACAGCCGGAAATATTGCATGTGCCCAATCGAAACCTTGTGCAGCCAATTGTAAAACTGTGCTAAAAGCCAATATCCCCATTGCAAAGGCAAACATAGTCACGGGAAAATGCGCCAGTTTTAAATTTGCGCCTGCGGGGGTTGGGCTGGCCATGCTAAGGTCCTTTTCAATCTTGATTCATTTAGGATTTAACAGGCATGATCCAAAAGAGGCAAGAAAGCAATTCCTTACCATCAAATCACAACTCGAATTGGCGACGGTATTTGTTTTTGGAAATGTGCTTAACGAGTTTCTTTTTCCACCTGCGCGCAAATAATCAGTTCAAACGTCTTTTGACGTGCAAATTCTTGATCTTGAGTTTAGGTAGGAAGAAATGAATCGCACCAATTATAATTGCGCGCACGTGAGGGACTATGAAACGATTTTTTATCAGCATTTCTATTTTAATTTCTTTGGGTTTTTCTGCAAATGCCCAAGAATCTTCTTGGTTACAACTTGAAGCCCATTCCAGCCTACGCGCCGCCCAAGAACGCACCCGCGCCTATGCCGGAGCATTCGAAGCGGTCAACGGGTTTTCAATGCCTGGTGGATGGTATGCCGTTGTTCTTGGCCCCTTTACCAAGCAAGAAGCCGAGAAACGCCGTCGCACTTTACGGCGCGAAAATCTAATCCCGAATGATAGCTTCATCGCAGACGGACGTGGATATCGCCAACAATTCTGGCCCATTGGTGCCAACACCCTGACAGCAGAGCCCATTGGGGAAGCACCAACGGAAACAACAGCCATTGAAATGTCCGTTGTTGAACCAGCAATATCAGAACCAACGGCACCTCAACCTGTTGCAGACATCGAAGAAACCCCGCGCCAAGCGCGCAAATCCGAAGCACTGTTAAATCGTGACGAACGTAAGATGCTGCAAACGGCCCTTCAATGGGAAGGGTTTTATACTGCGGCAATTGATGGCGCGTTTGGCCGAGGCACACGTAGATCAATGGCCGCGTATCAAGCCGAAATGGGTTACAAAGCAACTGGTATTCTCACAACCAAGCAACGCGCGGAATTATTGAAAAACTATAACGCCATCCTAGAAGGTATTGGCCTTGCTACAATCATCGACAAATCCGCGGGTATCCAGATTGACATGCCCATGGCCTTAGTTGAATTTGCGCGTTATGAGCCACCATTTGTACATTATGACAGTAAGAATGACAGCGGCGTTCGGGTTCTGCTGATTTCACAAACCGGCGACCAGGCATCCTTGTTTGGCCTCTATGACATCATGCAAACCCTTGAAATTGTCCCTCTTGAAGGAGAACGGAAGCGCAAGGATCGTAGCTTTGTCTTAACTGGGCAAAACGAAAAATTTACCTCGTACACCTATGCAGCATTGGAAAGCGGTATGATCAAAGGTTTCACTTTGATTTGGCCACAAGGCGATGGAAAACGTCTCGAACGTGTCATCGCGGCAATGAAAGCCAGTTTTAAGCCCGTTGGAAATACCGCACTTGATCCAAATCTGGGAGAGCCAACAGCCGAACAACGCATTGATCTGATATCCGGCCTCGAAATCCGTAAGCCGATCATTTCACGCACAGGTTTCTACATCGACAGTGTTGGGCGTGTGTTAACCACGGCATCTTCTGTCCAAAATTGTGGGCGCATTTCAATTGATGAAACTTATGATGCCAGAGTTGAATTGGTAAATTCGGAATTGGGAATTGCCGTGTTAAAACCGATCAATACACTGGCTCCCGTTGCCTTTGCCAGCTTCAACACAAAGCCACCACGTTTGAATTCGGAAATCGCGGTTTCCGGATATTCCTACGAAGGTGCGCTTGGATCAGCCACAACAACTTTTGGCAAGCTTACAGATATTCGTGGATTACGAGGCGAAGAATATCTGCGCCGCCTTGCGATGGTAACACAGTCAGGTGATGCTGGCGGCCCTGTATTCGACATGACAGGTGCTGTTCTGGGAATGTTGTTACCTCACTCCACATCAAGCACTCAGAAGCTTCCCGAAGAGGTGAATTTTGCTGTTAGCGCAGATGCGATTGCAAAGGCTGGTGTGAAACTGCCCGCCTCAACCATATCAGGTGCCCTCGCACCCATCGAACTGGCGGCCAAAGGGATTGACATGACAGTGCTGGTTAGCTGCTGGAACTAATAATAGTATTTAGAAATAAAAATGGCCGCGGGAAACCGTGGCCATTTTTTGTTTATATTTGTTCGGTTTATTCAGCAGGAACACCGCTTGATTTAGTGTGCGTGCCGGTTTTCACTTCTGGCAGAACAAATGCTACAAAGATGATAACCACCGCAATCACCAAGCCAAGGATATCGCCTTGAATTTCTGTGATGCCGTCGTATTTAGCCCCAGGAACGGTGCCCAAAGTTACTTTCCCACCGGCAATTTTATCCATCAGGAACGTGGCTTTAACTGCTGGGTACGATACCATATAGGCCGCAGCCCCAAGCAACCCACCAACAATAAAGAACAACGCGTCTTTTCGCCCGCTGCTTGCGGCGGCAACGCTTGTCCCTGGGCAATAGCCTGAAACAGCCCAACCAAGGCCAAACAACAACCCGCCAACAAATACACCAACGTAGGCTGTTTTCACTGACATATGGCCAACATCAACTAGCCCGGCCATTTGGCCGCCAAACATAAGGAATGAGCCAACGCCAATTGCCAGCAAAATGGTTTTTGCCAAACGCAAGTCAGTCAGGTTTAGCATTTTAAAGATCCAGTTCGGATTGGTCGCCCCAATACGATCCAGTACAAATCCAAAGGCAGCGCCAATGACAAGTGCAAGAAAAATAGTCATGATTTAACCCTTTTTAAAGATAAGCATGGCCGTGGGGATCGCAGCCCCGAACGTACCTAGTGTAAAGATGTACCCAGACAAAGACGTCTGCATCATGCCCGACATCATGTGGCCTGAGGTGC
>CAMZKY010000245.1 GCA_947311455.1 uncultured Marinosulfonomonas sp.
AGGGAAAAGAACCCGACCACACCGCCATTTACAGCCCCTTCGGATCCATCAGACAGTTTGCCTTTGCGATAGGCTTTGGCCACATTAAAGGCGATATTCGTCGCAAGCGAGGTTTTCCCCATTGAGGGGCGTCCCGCAAGAATTAACAAATCCGACTTATGCAAACCGCCAAGCATTTTATCCATATCCGCCAATCCGGTAGAAATCCCGGCCAGACCCCCATCGCGTTGGTAAGCTTCATTTGCTACATTAACTGCGTCTGTTACTGCCTTGAGAAAGCTTTGAAATCCGCTTTCGGTTTGGCCTTGTTCGGCCAGCTGATAAAGCGCTTGTTCGGCTTCAACGATTTGTTCTGTTGGCTCGGATGCAATATCAACTGTTGCGGCTTTATCGGAAATGTTGCGGCCCAAACCGATCAATTCGCGCCGAATGGCCAGATCATAGATCATTTGTGCGTAATCACGTGCGGCAAATGCCGAAATTGCCGCCCCTGCCAAACGGGCCAGATAGGCCGGCCCGCCAAGTTCTTTTAAACCTTCATCATCGGTGAAAAAGGCCTTCAGCGTAACAGGCGAGGCGAGATTGTTTTTGGCAATCCGGTTGGCCGCGGTTTCATAGATGCGCGCATGAACCGGCTCATAAAAATGCTGGGGCTGAATAATCATCGCCACGCGATCATAGATATCGTTGTTTGTCAGGATTGCGCCCAAAAGCTGTTGTTCGGCTTCGATATTGTGGGGCATCACATTTGATGCTTCGCCTGTTTCGTTGCTTGCATTGAATGGTGCAATTTCGTTCATATCGATCCCCGTATCCCCATCGTCGTCCCCGTTCGGTACTGATAAAACGATGGGCGGACAGGTGCAAATTGTATATTTCTGTGGATAACCCAATTTCCCCACATGCTGTATCACAATTGGGAAGAAATACCAAATCCAGGGGCTTTAAGGCTGTTTTATTTTTTCTGGTGGGCGTCTTGCCATTCGCGCGGCGCATTCAAGAACGCTTCGATTTCTGTTAATGTTTCATCATCAAAGGCACGAGATGCGCGCGCCTCGGCCAGAACATCCCACCACGTGCATAAGTAATGCAAGGTAACCCCATGATCTGCCAGATTTTTTTCAGTGTCAGGAAAAATGTCATAGAAAAAGATCACCGCAGTGTGGGCACATTGGGCGCCGGTATCGCGAATCGCATCGACAAATGATAATTTCGAGCCGCCGTCTGTTGTCATATCTTCGACAAGTAAAACACGCTGCCCCGCCGTCATATCCCCCTCAATACGGGCATTTCTTCCATAACCTTTGGGCTTTTTGCGCACATAACTCATCGGAAGGGCCAAGCGTTCGGCCACAAGAGCGGCAAAAGGAATACCTGCGGTTTCGCCACCTGCAATATTGTCAAAGGCTTCAAATCCGGCGTCGCGCATCACCGAGCTGGCCATGAAATCCATCAGGGTTGAACGAATGCGCGGATGGCTAATCAGTTTGCGGCAATCAATATAGGTGGGGCTTGGCAGGCCCGAGGCCAGGGTAAACGGCTCTTTTGTATTGAAATGCACCGCTTTGATTTCCAGCAACATTTTGGCAGTCAGGCGGGCAATTTCGGATTTGTCGGGAAAGGATGTCGGGATCATGTTTCAGCCTTACGTTATGTGCCATTTCAAAGGGAAGCCCGGGTCAAATACGGTGACATCACCCTCGGGGGTTGGAATATGTGTGGGGAGTTGCACCAAATCGCCTTTGGTTAAGGTGATGGTGTCAGCGTTTGGATCAAGCCGGTAAAAGGCAGGGCCGTTAAGCGAGGTAAAGGCCTCAAGGTGGGGCAGGGCGTTTTCGTCCTCAAACACATGGGCCAGAATTGACATTGTATTGGTGGCGGTAAAACAGCCAGCACATCCACACACACTGATTTTATTCGCATCAATATGCGGCGCGCTGTCGGTGCCTAGAAAAAATCGTGGATCATTTGAAGTGGCGGCGGCCCGCAAAACTATTTGGTGGGTTTGGCGTTTGGCCACGGGCAGGCAATAATAGTGCGGACGAATCCCGCCCACCAAGATGTGATTTCGATTGATCACCAGATGGTGGGTTGTAATGGTGGCCGCCAGATTTGTGTCGGCGCTTTTCACGTAATCCACCGCATCGGATGTGGTGATATGCTCCATCACAATGCGCAGTTCAGGATTAGCGCGCCGGATCGGATCAAGCACACGGTCAATGAACACCGCTTCGCGATCAAAAATATCTACGTTTTCGTCCGTCACTTCGCCGTGGGTGCACAAGGGAATGCCAAGTTTGGCCATCCGTTCCAAAACCGGTTTCACGGTGTCAAAATTGGTGACGCCTGAATCAGAATTTGTGGTGGCACCCGCTGGATATAATTTTAGCGCGTGGATTATGCCATCATTATAAGCCCGTTCAACATCATCGGGATCGGTGGTTTCCGTCAAATATAATGTCATCAACGGGGTGAATTTTGCCCCATTTGGCAACGCGGCCAAAATCCGTTTTCGATAAGCTTTAGCATCCGCGCCCGTCACCACAGGTGGCACCAGGTTCGGCATCACAATCGCGCGGCCAAAATGGCGCGCGGTTTCAGGCAACACGGCGGCAAGCATCGTGCGATCGCGCAAATGCAAGTGCCAATCATCGGGGCGTTTTATCGTCAGTGAATCAGTCATTGTCGACGTGACTATAGAATAGGCGTTGATTTCACCATAGGAATTTCAATTTGGGTATGCCAAATACATACGCAATACACATCGCCATTTTCACTTTATGCCGTGGTTTTTACCGCAACTGCGGGCAATTGTTTACCTTGATCTGCCAGCTCTTTTTCAACGGTTGCCAAAAGGCGGTGAATTCGCGGTGCGCTGATCCGTTCCAGAATGCTGCGACACGCAATGCCACAGAAAACCGTTCGGTCATCTTCATGCAATCGATTGGCAAAACGGCGCAAATACGGCGCATAATTCCGGCGTGCGCGGTAAAGCTTGAAAACATCATTTTCAGTCAGATTTCCTGTGCCCGCAGCGTCGATCAATGGTTGTAGAATTCCCATATTGATGAAATCCTGATCAATATGACTGCCCATCAGGTTGCATCGAATTTTGCTGACATGAGGGCGGGTGAACAAAGCTGCGTGGATGGCATCCATCTCCTCGCCCGGATCATAAAAAACGAAAACACGGTCTGCCGCGTCAATCATATCAGGTGCATAGCCGTATCTGTCACTAAACGAGGTGCGGCGCATTGATGGAAAACGAATATCCCACTCGGCAACGCGTGGATCAAGCGTGGCTTGCGGGCTCATGGTGATCACTGTTGCGCCTGGTGATACCACAGAATACGCGGCAGCCGCATAGCCGCACATGCCAGCGCCGAAAAAGATAACCTGGTCAAAATCCTCGAAAAAGCCGTCATCGATAAGGCGGTCAAAATAGCCATAAACGGCTGAATTTCGAAACCATGTATTCCCATCGGCGATAATCGTTAAGCTTGACCAACCGTTTTCTTTGACAAAATCATAGGCCAATGGCTCGCCGCCGCCGCGGCTATTGCGAATGGAATCAAAGGTTTCGAATGTTACCACAAGGGTAGGGGATTCATCGGTGAATACAGCAAAATGGCGGTGGCCCAAAGGCTGAAAATATCCGCGCTCTTCGCCAATTTCTTCTAGATGAGCCAGCCATTCTTTTGTTTCTGTATCCCGTTTTACCGGCGCGTTTGCATCACCATGCTGCATTTAGGCATCCCTTTGGTCGGTGTTTCTACGTGTTCGCTACAATATAACACGTAACATGGCGAAAATGGGAAGGGGCTTGGCTATCATTGCGGCTTTTGAGTGCTCAACGTAATCAATCAGATGCAATTCTGTTCTTTGTTGCCACAGCGTGGATAATTAAAAAGGAATTCTGGATGTTGCGTATGAAACTGCAACAGAATCAGTCCAGCTTCGCGCTGAATTTTCAGTTATTCCCACTCGATTGTGCCGGGAGGTTTGGACGTGATATCATACGTTACCCGATTGATCCCCTCTACCTCGTTGATGATCCGCGTGGCCGTTTCACCAAGGAATTCATGGCTGAACGGATAGTAATCGGCGGTCATGCCATCGACGGAATTCACGGCCCGCAATGCACAAGCAAAATCATAGGTACGGCCGTCGCCCATCACGCCAACTGTGCGCACCGGAAGGATCGCGACAAAGGCTTGCCAGATTTCATCATAAAGGCCGTGTTTGCGAATTTGATCAATATAAACCGCATCGGCTTTACGTAAGATATCAAGTTTTTCACGGGTGATTTCACCGGGGCAACGAATAGCCAGGCCGGGGCCAGGAAACGGATGGCGGCCAATGAACGATTTCGGCAGGCCCAGTTCAACACCCAAGGCGCGCACTTCGTCTTTGAACAATTCGCGCAAAGGTTCAACAAGTTTCAGACCCATCTTTTCGGGCAATCCGCCAACATTGTGGTGGGATTTAATCGTCACACTTGGCCCGCCGGAAAACGACACAGATTCAATCACATCTGGGTAAAGGGTGCCTTGGGCCAGAAATTTGGCGCCGCCCACAGCGGCCGCATGTTTTTGAAAGACATCAATAAACAATCGTCCAATGATTTTCCGTTTGGTCTCAGGGTCCGATTGGCCATCCAATTCGCCAAGGAATAATTCCTGTTCATCTGCATGGATCAACGGCATTTTATATTCCTCACGGAACATTTTCACCACTTCTTTGGCCTCACCCTGGCGCAGCAATCCATGATCGACAAAAACGCAAGTGAGCTGATCACCGATCGCCTCATGGATCAACACCGCTGCAACCGAGCTATCAACCCCGCCAGACAAGCCGCAAATTACTTTGGCATCGCCAACCTGTTCACGAATTTTGCGAATGGCTTCTTCGCGGTAGGCTTTCATTGTCCAATCACCGGTAAAGCCGGCCATACGCACAAAATTTTCGTAGAATTTCGCGCCGTTCGGCGTGTGATGCACTTCGGGGTGAAATTGGACGGCGTAAAACTGTCGTGCGGGATCGGCGGTTATGGCAAAAGGCGCATTGGGAGAGGTGCCATAAACCTCAAATCCCGGGGCAATTTCACTGACGTGATCGCCGTGGCTCATCCAGACTTGTTCGCGATCATCATCCGTTGCAAACCAACCGTCCAGCAATTCAGTTTTGGCTGTGGTTGGTGTGACATAGGCGCGGCCAAATTCGGCGGTGCCGTGGCCACGTTCCACTTTGCCGCCCAGCATATGCATCATCACTTGTTGGCCGTAACAAATACCAAGAACGGGAATATCCATGTTAAACACCATTTCGGGCGGGCGCGGGGCTCCATCTGCAAAAACGCTAGAAGGGCCACCCGACAGAATCACAGCCTTTGGTGCAAACGCCGTTAAAAACGCATCGTTTACTTTGTTAAACGGATGGATTTCACAATAGACATTCAGCTCCCTTAATCGGCGCGCAATCAATTGCGTCACTTGGGAACCAAAATCGATGATTAAGAGGCGGTCATGGGTTATATCTGTCATATGCTGTGCCATAAGGCCCATTGAATACGGGATCAAGGTTTGATGTCGCTTTTGCCTCACAATCGCCGGATTTTGCGTGCGATTGCCTTTGGCTTTGATCTATTCATTATGGAACAGATGAACAGGGGTTGATTCCATGACAGAACCACGGACAAAACGGCGCACACGCGGAGGCGGCGGCGCGGCGCGGCGCGCAGAACGCACGGCGGTGAAAATTGAGGCAGCTAAGTATATTGAGCGTAAAATTCCCAATTTGGAAATGTTGGATGATGCAACGCTTGAGATCATTGAGCGCAACGCCGAAACCGTGTTGGCCGAAATCGGGGTGAATTTTGTTGATAATCCCGAAGCCTTGGAAATCTGGCGCAAGGCGGGGGCCGAGATTGACGGCGAACGGGTGCGTATTCCGCGCGGCTTGGCGCGTAAGTTATGTGCCACAGCACCGTCAAAGTTTACCCAACACGCACGCAACCCTGAACGCAATGTTGAAATCGGTGGCAAAACGCTGGTGTGTGCCCCTGTCTATGGCCCTCCCTTTGTGCGCGATGCCGAAGGCGGTCGGCGCTATGCCACGATGGACGATTTCACCAAGCTTGTGAAGCTTGGCTATATGTCGAAATATCTGCACCATTCGGGCGGCACGGTTTGTGAGCCAACGGATGTGCCGGTGAATAAACGCCATCTGGATATGCTGCATGCCCATATGGTGTTTTCCGATAAGCCATTTATGGGTTCGGTGACGGAAAAAAGCCGCGCGCAGGATTCAGTAGAAATGTGCGAAATCCTGTTTGGCAAAGACTTTGTGCAGGATAACTGCGTGATGACGTCGCTGATCAACATCAACTCGCCCCTTACATTTGACAGTATCATGATGGGCGCGATGGAAGTGTATGCTAAGAACAATCAAGCGTGCATTATTTCGCCGTTTATCGTGGGGGGCGCAATGGCTCCGGTTACGGTCATGGGGACGCTCACGCAAGTGTTGGCCGAGGTTTTGGCCGGGGTGGCTTATAACCAACTGATCCGGGCCGGTGCACCGGTAATTTTCGGCTGTTTCGTAACCTCGATTGATATGAATTCCGGTGCGCCAACATTCGGCACACCAGAAGCTACACAAATTTTGAACGGGGCCGGGCAGCTGGCAAGGCGTATGAATTTACCGTTCAGATCGGGCGGTGGGTTATGTGGCTCAAAGCTGCCGGATGCGCAAGCCGCCTATGAAACGGCCAATACATTGAATGCAGCGCTGCTCGGTGGCGTTAACTTTATGTTGCATTCCTGTGGTTGGCTTGAGGGAGGATTGGTAACAAGTTTTGAGAAATTTGTCATGGATGCTGATCAGCTTGGGGTAATACAAAGATTGGCCGAAGGGGTTGCAAACGACGAGAATGCGCAAGCCATGGGGGCAATTGCCGAAGTGGGGCCTGGCGGGCATTATCTGGGATGTGAGCATACGCAAAGTAATTTTAAGGATGCGTTCTGGCGTACTGATGTGTTCGATTACAAACCCTTCGAAACTTGGGACGAGGAAGGCGCGCGCGATACGCAGGCACTGGCCGCCATTCGCGTGAAAACCTTGTTGGCAAACTACCAGCAACCACCGCTTGATCCTGAAATTGCGGCAAAGCTCGAGCAATTTATCAAAGACAAAAAAGCCTCCTCGCCGGATGCATTCGTTTGATATTATACTAGATAATCAACATGTTACTCCATTATGGCTTGGGAAAATCCGGTTTCAGCCATAAACGCAATAAGAACAAGAACATGATAGGCGATGCTGTAAGAAGTGTCGCCTTCAAGACGCTCCAC
>CAMZKY010000246.1 GCA_947311455.1 uncultured Marinosulfonomonas sp.
TTCTTAGCCTGCGTCATGTTGACCCTTTGGGCCCACAAGCGTAAACCACACTCAAGCGAAGCAATATAGACGCGACGGCGTCAAGGAGCCACACTTGGAAGAGATGCTACGAGAATACCTCCCCGTCCTTGTTTTTATTGGTATGGGCACAGCATTGGGGGCGGTTTTGCTGCTTGCGGCTGTGTTCCTTGGGCCAACGAATCCCGACCCCGAAAAAAACAGCGCCTATGAGTGCGGATTTAACGCCTTTGACGATGCACGGATGAAATTCGATGTGCGGTTCTATCTGGTGGCGATCCTGTTCATTATCTTTGATCTGGAAATCGCGTTTCTGTTTCCTTGGGCGGTGGCGTTCAAGGATGTGGGGATGCTTGGTTTTTGGTCGATGATGGTCTTCTTGGGCGTGCTAACCATCGGCTTTGCCTATGAGTGGAAAAAAGGAGCCTTGGAATGGGAGTGATGACAGGTGCCAACACGGCAGGGGGCGATAAAGACTACGCCGTTGCCGAACTGAACCGCGATTTGCAAGACAAAGGCTTTTTGCTGACCTCGACCGAGGATATCATCAACTGGGCGCGCACAGGATCGTTGCACTGGATGACCTTTGGTCTGGCCTGTTGTGCGGTGGAAATGATGCACACCGCCATGCCGCGTTATGATGTGGAGCGCTACGGCTTTGCCCCGCGCGCCTCTCCGCGTCAATCGGACGTGATGATCGTGGCGGGCACCCTGACCAATAAAATGGCACCGGCGTTGCGCAAGGTTTATGATCAGATGCCAGAGCCGCGCTATGTGATTTCCATGGGCAGCTGTGCCAATGGCGGCGGCTACTATCACTATAGTTATTCCGTGGTGCGGGGCTGTGACCGGATCGTTCCGGTTGATATTTATGTGCCTGGATGCCCCCCCACAGCCGAAGCGCTGGTTTACGGGGTGCTGCAATTGCAACGCCGCATCCGGCGCACCGGCACATTGGTAAGGTAGGGATTGAATATGTCAGAAGCCTTGAACGAACTGGGTGCCCATATCGAGGCAAAGCGCGGCGATAGTGTTTTGTCTTATGCCGTGGTGAATGATGAGCTGACGGTGATTGTCACGCCGTCCTCGATTGTGGATTTTGTCGAGTTTTTGAAAACCGACCGGATGTGCAAATTTTCTACCCTGATTGATATTACCGCCGTTGATTATCCGTCACGCGGTAAGCGGTTTGAAATGGTCTATCATTTCCTGTCGATGTATCAAAATCACCGTATCAGGGTGAAATTCGGTGTGCGCGAAGAGGAAACCGTGGCCTCGATCATTGATGTGTATCCGGCCTCGAACTGGTTTGAACGTGAAGTGTTCGATATGTTCGGCATCCTGTTCACCGGCCACCCCGATCTGCGCCGTATCCTGACGGATTACGGATTTCGCGGCCATCCGTTGCGCAAGGATTTCCCGACAACGGGCTATACCGAAGTGCGCTATGACGAAGTGGAAAAACGGGTGATCTATGAGCCTGTGTCTTTGGTGCAGGAATACCGCCAGTTCGATTTCCTAAGCCCGTGGGAAGGGGCGCAATATGTCCTTCCGGGTGACGAGAAAAAAGAGGAGGGCGCGTGATGGTGATCCTTTTTGTTGCAAGTTTGATCATGTTTGGCGCGGTGACGTTTCGTCTGCAATCTGAACAGGCGCACGTTGTTGTGCGGGTGCGGTCAAATAAGGAGGCTGGCAAATGATGGACGGTTCCAAATTTGACGACGGATCAATCGATGCGCGCCAAGGCGAGCAGAAGATCCGCAATTTCAACATCAATTTCGGCCCTCAACACCCTGCCGCCCACGGGGTGTTGCGCATGGTGCTGGAGCTGGACGGCGAAATTGTAGAACGCGCCGATCCACATGTCGGGCTGTTGCATCGCGGCACGGAAAAACTGATGGAAAGCCGCACCTATTTGCAGAATCTGCCGTATTTTGACCGACTGGATTATGTGGCTCCGATGAATCAGGAACATGCCTGGTGTTTGGCGATCGAAAAGCTGTGCGGCATCGAGGTGCCGCGTCGTGCGTCTTTGATCCGTGTGCTCTATTCTGAAATTGGCCGTATTCTGAACCACCTGCTGAATATCACCACCCAAGGCAATGATGTTGGCGCGTTGACGCCGCTGACATGGGGCTTTGAAGAGCGTGAAAAGCTGATGGTGTTTTATGAACGCGCTTGCGGTTCGCGCCTGCACGCCAATTATTTCCGCCCTGGCGGTGTTCATCAGGATTTGCCCCCTGAATTAATCGAAGACATTGACGCATGGACACATGAATTCCCGCAAATTCTGGATGATCTGGAAGGGCTGCTAACCGAAAACCGGATTTTCAAACAGCGTAACGCAGATATCGGTATCATCAACGAGCAAGAAGCGCTTGATTGGGGGTTTTCCGGTGTGATGGTGCGCGGGTCGGGCATGGCGTGGGATTTGCGCCGTTCGCAGCCTTACGAATGCTATGATGAGTTTGAGTTCAACATTCCGATCGGCAAAAACGGCGATTGTTATGATCGTTATTTGTGCCGCATGCAGGAAATGCGTGAAAGCCTGAAAATCATTCAACAGGCCTGCGAAAAACTGCGCAATGAGCCCGGGGATGTTCTGGCACGGGGCAAACTGACGCCGCCAAAACGTGGCGATATGAAAACCAATATGGAAGCGCTGATCCATCACTTTAAACTATATTCCGAAGGCTTCCATGTGCCTGAGGGCGAAGTCTATGTGGCGGTCGAGGCTCCGAAAGGCGAATTTGGCGTTTATCTGGTTTCAGAAGGCGGCAACAAACCTTACCGTGTCAAAATCAAAGCGCCGGGCTATCCGCATTTGCAGGCTATGGATTATATGTCCAAAGGCCACCAGCTGGCGGATGTTTCCGCGATTATTGGATCTTTGGATATCGTTTTTGGAGAGATTGACCGATGAATAAATTGTTTGGCCTCGTTATGGCCGCGACCCTGATTGCAACGCCTGTTCTGGCGCAAAATGTACAAGGCGAAAAGAATGTGAGCAGCGCTGGTGCGGCTCTGCGCGATTTGGTGGATTATTCCGACGGATACGTGAATATTCGCGATAATGTGGTTCTGGTTGAAGGTGAAGAAACCATTCAGGTGTGTAATTTTGATCTGAAGCCGGCATTTTTTGCAGCGATGCGCGATAATAACGCCGAAGCGATTTCGACGAACCAGCCCAATGTTACATGCGTGCCTTTGGCCAGCTTTGCGGTGAATGAAACCCCCAACACCACAATCGATAGCCCGCTTGCGTTGGTTGATCTGGTGGATAATTCCGAAAGCTATGTAAATATGCGCGAAAATATCCTGATGATTGAAGGTGAAGAGGCGATTGAATTCTGCTTGTTTGAGTTGCCGGATGAATTGTTTGCCGCCGCTGCCAGTGGGGATCAGGCCGCAATGGTTGCCAATCGCGGCGCCGTAACCTGTGTGCCGTTCGAGGATGTTGCCAAGTGAATTTAATGCCATCCATATCCATTATCAACAAGGGATGCCCGTAATGCTGCGACGCTTACATCATGAACAACCGGAAACATTTGCCTTTACCCCCGCCAATCAGGCGTGGGCCGAAGCGCAGATCACCAAATATCCCGAAGGCCGTCAGGCCAGTGCGATTATCGCGCTGCTCTGGCGTGCGCAGGAACAAACCGGCTGGCTGACCCGCCCCGCAATGGAATATGTGGCCGATATGCTGGGCATGGATCACATCCGCGCCTACGAGGTGGCGTCGTTCTATTTTATGTTCCAGTTGAAACCCGTTGGGTCGATTGCAAATATCCAGATTTGCGGCACCACGTCCTGCATGATTTGCGGGGCTGAAGATCTGATCGGGATTTGCCGTGAAAAGATTGCCGATAAGCCGCATACTTTGTCAGCCGATGGTAAATTCACCTGGGAAGAGGTTGAATGCCTCGGGGCGTGCACCAATGCACCGATGGCGCAAATCGGTAAGGATTATTACGAAGATCTGACCGGCGCACGCTTTGCCGAAATTCTGGATGAGCTGGCGGCGGGCAATGTGCCAGTGCCAGGGCCGCAAAATGGCCGCTATGCAGCCGAGCCTTTGGGCGGTTTGACCAGTTTAACGGAATATGAGAGTGGCAAAACACAGTATAACGCTTCGGTTCAGGCGGCGGTTGATCTTGGGGATACGATTAAGAAAATCGACGGCACCGAAGTGCCTTTGACTGTGCCGTGGTTGGGCAAAGGCAAATCCAAACCTGCTGCCCAAAAACCGGCAAAGAAACCGACATCCAAGCCAGCCGCGAAATCTGCAAATAAACCAGCGGCCAAATCCGCCAAACCCGCGCCCAAACCGGTTGCCAAAGACGGTAAACCCGAAATGCTGAAAAAGGCGCGTGCGGGCGGGGCGGATGATTTGAAACAGATCAAAGGTGTTGGCCCGAAAATGGAAGCTCTGTTGAATAAACTGGGTGTGTTCCATTTTGACCAAGTCGCAAGCTGGCGCAAAGCCGAAGTTCAATGGGTGGATGACAATCTGGAGGGCTTCAAGGGCCGTGTCAGCCGCGATGAATGGGTGAAACAAGCGAAAACTCTGGCCAAAGGCGGCACCACAGAATTTTCAAACAAAGTGAAAAAGGGCGGTGTGTATTAGCCGTAAGTGTAATGAGTAGAAAGTTGGAACACGCATATAAGAAGCAAACATCCAGTGCGGATGATATTGCCTGCGGTTTCAATATCATAGCAACAGGGAACCCAGAAAAGGGGATGAAACGATGAGTGAAGAAAA
>CAMZKY010000247.1 GCA_947311455.1 uncultured Marinosulfonomonas sp.
GGCCAAGCCGGCGTTGCCCCGCCCTTGATCCACAAAATCTATGAACCAAATCACCACGGCGACGAGGCGTTTCAACGCGCTGTTGCCCAAGGCGTGCGCAGCCACCATTGGCGGTTTGGCAACATGCCTCCAATCGAGGGGCTAACCCGTGGCGATGTGAAAATGATCCTTTCCTATATCCGGCAACTCCAAATTGCCAATGGCATCAATTAGGAAAACACGATGATAAGCTCATTCTGGCCGCAATGACGGGCCTATTTACGGCGGTGCTTTTGCCCAGTCCCTAATCTTGAAAACCGTGCCCGCAAATAGCTGCTGAAATGGGCGCGGGAACCCACCGGATTAAATGCATGGCCTTGGTGCAGGCGTTACGCTTTGGCCTTTTGGTCAAAGCGGGCATATCCCCGATACAGGATTGATCCGGGTGCAAATGCGGCTGTTCTTGTATCACGCGGAATACGTTTGCTATGCAAAGAATTTTTGATAGTCTCAATCCCATGCACAGCACCAATATCAACGGCATCACCATTACAGAGCGAGAAACCCCGCCAAACCTGACCACGCTCACCCAAACACCACGCATATTCCTGAATGATGCCGTGGCAGATGATTGGCGCATTCGATCTAAGATTAAAACCCGTCTTATCGCCGCCAGCCTCGCCCTGCCGGATCATCTGAATTTCATGATCTACGAAGCATTCCGGTCGCGCGCGCGCCAATATGAACTTTGGACCCCGCGATATGCCCAGATCAAAGCCGAACATTCCGATTGGAGCGATGCAGAGGTTTACACAGAAACCTCCCGCTGGGTTTCACCGCCTGATGCATTTGGGTCGGGCCACCAAGCCGGGGCCGCGATTGACATTACCCTCGCCACGAAAAACCGCGAACCATTGGATATGGGCGGGCCGATGCAAAGCTTTGCAAAAACCACGCCTACCAATGCGCAAGTGTCCCCCACCGCTCGCGCAAACCGCGATTTGTTGGTACATACACTGGAAGCCCAAGGCCTAATCAACTACCCCGACGAATGGTGGCACTTTTGTTATGGCGATCGCCTATGGGCCGAAATCACGGGGCGTGACAGTGCGTTCTTTGCCCCGATTGATTAACCGCTGGGTGGGCCGGTTCCGCGTAACGCACGGGTTCCCCCACCTTCACCAATCGTCGCAAACAAAAAAGCACCCCGCCTGATCAAACAAGCAGGGTGCTAGCATTTGGTTTACTTGCCCTAAGACGTGGCGGGCGTCACCATCGCATCAATCACAGTTTTCATGGTGACGTGGCCCAGATTGCCATTTGCGCCAACAACATTCACCGCACTGATTTCCGATTCTGTCATCATTTTGGCGGCATTCTCTAGGCTGCTTCCGCTTTCAATCGTCAGGTCGGATTTCGCGCTACCACTGCCCATAATGGTATCCACCTTAATCACACGCCCACGGTTCACTTCCTTAACAAAGTCGGAAATGTAGGCGTCGGCCGGATGCAGAACGATCTCTTGTCCAGTGCCTTGCTGGATCACCGCCCCATCGCGTAAAATCGCGATCCGGTCGCCAAGGCGTAGAGCCTCGTCCAGATCGTGGGTGATGAAAACGATGGTTTTATGCAGCTCGTCTTGCAGTTCAAGCAGGATGCTTTGCATGTCCATCCGGATCAACGGATCAAGCGCCGAGAACGCTTCGTCCATCAACAAAATGTCGGCGTCATTGGTCAGGGCGCGGGCCAGGCCCACACGTTGCTGCATACCGCCAGACAGTTGATTGGGGTAGTAATCTTCATACCCGTCCAGCCCCACGCGTTTCAACCAATGCTTGGCCCGCTCCTCGCTTTCGCCACGGGAAACACCTTGCAGTTCAATCCCGAACAGCGTGTTGTCGATCACGGTGCGATGTGGCAACAAGGCGAATTTTTGAAACACCATCGCGGTTTTATGGCGGCGGAATTGTTGCAAATCGGCTTTGGACATTTTGCAAATGTCCTCGCCCTGATAGATTACCTCGCCCACTGTCGGCTCAATCAGGCGGTTGATATGGCGGATCATGGTTGATTTGCCCGAGCCAGACAGCCCCATAATCACCTGAATTTTCGCAGAGGGCATGTTGATATTGATGTCTTTCAACCCCAACACATGGCCGTGTTTGACGTTCAGTTCATCCTTTGACATGCCGCCCTTGACCGCGTCGATATATTTTTCGCCGTGGGGGCCAAAGATTTTGTAAAGGCCTTTAACCTCGATACTGTTATCAGCCATGGATCGTCTCCGTATGTCTTTGCAAGCGTTTACCAAATCGCTGTGAAACTCGATCAAACACAATCGCGATAGCAACAATAGCCGAGCCATTCATCAACCCCAGCGTCAAATATTGGTTGTTCACGGCTTTCAACACTTGTGATCCCAATCCTGGCGCCCCGATCAGGGCCGCAACAACAACCATGGCCAGCGCCATCATGATAGTTTGGTTGATACCGGCAAACACATTGGGCAGGGCCAAGGGCAACTGCACAGAAAACATCTTTTGACGCCCCGACGCACCAAAGGCATCGGCGGCTTCAAGCACGTCTTTATCCACCAGACGAATACCCAGATCCGTCAGGCGAATAACCGGCGGCATTGCATAAATACACACGGCGATCAGGCCCGGGGCCTTGCCAATTCCCAGCAACATCAGCACAGGAATAAGGTAAACAAAGGCGGGAATGGTTTGCATAAAATCCAGAACCGGAACAACAACCGATTGTAATCGATCGGATTTTGCCATCAAAATTCCGATAGGAATACCAACCGCAAGGCATACGAATGTCGACACAGAAATCAGTGCGAGTGTATGCATCATGTCTTCCCACATCCCCAGATAGCCAATCAGCAGCGACGACAGCACTGTGCCGATCGTAATCAGCCAACTCCGTGATCCTAGCCAAACCAGAATTGCAAAAACAAGGATCAACAAAGGCCATGGTGTAGATAGCATCAGCCGATCAAACCAGCTAAGGAACATTTTTAGCGGATAAAAGAAATTCTCGATGACCTCGCCATAGTCATGCACAAAATCGCGAAAGGCACCATCAATCCCTTTCTTGAAATCCCGAATGTCTGACCGGCCCATTTCTGGAAATTCGGTCATCACTTCGGGTAATATATCCTTTAACCCCATCTCAATCCCCTGTCGTTCTTTATTAAAAAAGGCCCGCCAACTTTCGCGGACGGGCCTTTATATTTAAGTCAAAGTTTAAAGCGCGCCTTTAACTTTAGCAGCAACTTCGGGTGTGACCCATGTTGTCCAGATATCTTCGTATTTGGTCAGGAACTCAACCGCGGCGTCTTCACCTGCAGCTTGCTCGTCAGCCATATAAACCAACATGGATCCCATAACGGCCCCCGGGAAAACACGCTTGGAAAGGTATTCATTGATGTCATCATTTCCTTTGGCGAATTCAGCTGTCACAAGTGTGAAAACTTCGGATTTAACCCACGCAGTTTGCTTTGGATCAGAGCAGTCTTCGGTTGTGATACATGTATTCCAGTTTTCGTCACCGGCATAATCAACACCGAACGGCACCGACTGCATGTCGTATTTGCCGATAATGGATGTTGGAGACCAGTAATACCCAAACCAGTTTTCGCCGCGCTCGTTTGCTTTGGCAATTGAGCCGTCAAGACCTGCAGCAGAACCGGGATCAATCAGTTTCCAGCCTTTGGCTTCCATGTCAAAGGCGCGGAACAGGTTGGCGTTTACAGCCTGACAGCCCCAAC
>CAMZKY010000248.1 GCA_947311455.1 uncultured Marinosulfonomonas sp.
GGGCTGCATCTTTGTTCGCTCCGGTTTTGGAGGCGGAACCACGTGGGTGCCCCGCGTGAAGCGCAATCGCACAGCGATTTGCGGGGCGAAACCAACATTTGCCAAAGCACCGAAACCAAATGCGCCCGTGATTGCAGACCCACGTGCCGCTGCGCCTGCCCGTGTTGCGGCTGCCCCCGTGCGCACAGCTCGTAAACCCGCGCGCATATTCCGAAAACCGGCAGGTGCCCCCATAGCGACGATTGCCTCGACAATCACAAGGCCCGCACGTGTTACGCCGCGCGCGATTGTTCAAACGCCATCACGCCCCGTTGCGGTTCGGCGCACGATTGTTGCGCCTCCGATTGAGTCTCCTGCGCCCCCCGTTGCAGTACGTGCACCTGCACCTGCGCCAAAACGCCATCAAGCGGCTTGTCGTGGCGCGTCAGCGATCAGCAGCAGATATATCAATAGCGGGAAAAGATTTCCGGTGCGCTGCGGGCCTCAGGCTATAAGCCCGGTTTCAGGCGCGCCTATCGTGGCATCAAGCTTTGCTAGCCCGCGCGCCCTTAGCCCCGTTTCCACGGCGCAAACAAGATCCCCGATTGCGGTTGTGAAAAATGGCCAGATTATTACGCGTGGCGTTGGGGCCTTAGGCGCACGACCAAAGCGTGTGGTGCGATTTGTAACGCCTGTTCTTGTAGTGCCGGCACCCCCGAAAGGCTATATCACAGTATGGGATGACGGGCGTTTGAATCCCAATCGCGGAATTGGCACCTTAAGTGGACGCGCACAAATGAATTTGGTGTGGACAGAAACTGTTCCGCGTCGATTGATTGACAAAAGCCGTGGCATTGATGTGACGCGGTATTATCCGGCTGCCAACTATCCTGTAATTCCGACCTACGGTTATACTTTGCCTGCGTCAGCAAGGCCCGCCTCTGCCTCTGTGGCCGTTACACGGGCGCGCATTACGCCGGGGGCCACCACGCGCGCAAGAAAAGCAGCTCCTGCAGCGAAAATTGCGACACGCACTCTCCAAGTTACGGGCGGTAAAGCGGCGACGCATCGTTATGTGCAGGTGGCTACATTTGCGGGCCATAATGGGGCAAGTAAAGCGGTCGTGCAGATGCAACGGCTTGGATATAACGCACGTATTCGCGCAATCAAACGCGGCAATCGTAATGTTGAAATTGTTTTGGCCGGGCCATTCAGATCGCAATCCCAACTTAAATCGGCGCTAAGGGCTGCACGGCGTTCTGGATATACCAGTGCGGCATTGATTAAGTAGGCCTAGTTTTCGCAGATACCCTGCAAGCTGATCCAATCGCCATCTTTTAGGATTGGGTCAGGTTTTTGCGTTGCAAATGGATCGGCCTCAACCAATTCAAGTGTTGTTTCGCCTGTTGGATCGACGGCATATGCATATGGTGTTGATCTGATGCGCGTGGCTTGAAAAAGCGCTAGAAGATCAGCGTTCGATATGGTTTCCTGCTGTGTTTTCACGAAATGCTTGGCGTATTCTTGCAAAGTTTCTGGTGATATATTTCCTGTTGTTAGCAACTTGAATGTTGCAAAAACGCCGACATCCAGCAGCAAAACCTTGATTGGATCGGTGTTCTGCATCCGCAGTTTTTCAGCCAGAATGTAACCTGAAACAACGCTTGGATCGTCATCTTTTTCGATCATGCCTTGGCTGACAAGAATAATCCCCCCTGGCAAGTGATTTGTATCGTCGGAAAGATTGCTAAAGACGCTCATGGTTATTTTGTCATCAGCAGACAGCCGCGTTGATAATTTATTTAAGGCAAGAAGGGCTTGTGGTTCGCGACAAGGCTGGCCGATATCCTTGGAAACATAACCCAGAATAGCATTCCCGATCTCGATCCGCTTTGGTTGAGGCAATACCGATGCTGTGTGGTTTACCAGTGCGTCCGGCAGCCAGAAAACCGATACGGCCGTTATGGCCGAGGCAATAATACCAAAGATAACATACCGAACGCGGCCAGGTTTTGGGCGAGAACGCTCAATCGCTTTGGTTATCTTTTCAATCGCATCAATGATGATATCTTCTTCAAGCTCCAGGATTTCGCTACTGTCTTGGGACGGGCTGAAAATGGCAGGGCGTTGTTTTGGATTAACGCGATGAATTGCGGACAAAGACCAGTGAGACAATGCAACATTGTTTTTATCGGATAAAATGAGGGTCGCTTTGCCAAGAGAAACGATGACTTCCTGACGCTGAACAATTTGGTCAGCATCTTGATTATCCTCGGGAGGGCGCCATAGCCCTTCGGATTCTAAACGGTTATATTCTTTTAAGGCTGTCATGTGATGAATAAAAACCAATTTCAAACTGTTATATGATCATAGGGCGTCGTAAACCATTTGCCAATTGGAGGAATTCCTGACTGTTAAGTAATCGAAAAGCACTTCACCTGAGTAGAGAAGGCAACTCTTTACTGAAATTACGACTCAATTCCGACAATTGCACATTTAATGATTCCTTTAAACGAATCAATGCGCTAGGTTGTGTAAAAGTTGTAAAAGACTGATTTCGAAATACACGATCTGTCTGTGGGGGCATTTTTGCAAAAGTTTTTTAAATTTTCAGCGATACTGTTTTGCATCGCGATCTTGTCTGGATGTAGCCTGCCGCGCGGCGCGGCGCTTTCGTCAGAAATTCTGAAAGAACAAAATTCAGCAGAACCAACATTTTCTGTGGTGCCTGTTACACGCGCGAATCTGCCGCAAATCTCTAAATGGCCCACCACCGGTTGGAGTGGACGATATCATTGGCTGCAATCCAGCCGCGGCCCGAACAGCCCGATTATCCGTGCCGGTGATTTGCTGAATTTGGTGATTTGGGATAGTCAGGAAAACTCTCTTTTAACATCCCAGACACAAAAACTGGTAAATATGCCGGGATTGGTGGTGATGCCATCTGGTACTATTTTTGTGCCATATCTGAACGAAATATCGGTGAGCGGCAAAACCCCTGATCAAGCCCGAGCAGCGATCCAGCGCGCGCTTGAACCAATCGTGCCATCGGCGCAAGTTCAGCTTGGTGTCACAGCCGGCAAGCAAAACTCTGTTGATCTGGTGACTGGCGTTGCCAAGCCGGGATCTTATCCACTGCCCGATCGAAATTTTTCCATTCTTGGCCTTTTGGCGCAAGGCGGCGGCATTAACCCCGGTTTGAGAAACCCGTTGGTGCGTTTGATTAGGGATGGGAAAACCTATGAAACCCCCGCATCCGAGCTGTTTTCCAAAGCGCAGCGCAATATTACCTTGCGCGGGAATGACAAGATTTTGGTTCAAGAAGACAAGCGCTATTTCACCGCCCTCGGGGCAACCGGACAAGAAACTTTGGTGTATTTCGATAAAGAATATATCACCGCCTTAGAGGCACTATCGATGATTGGCGGCGTGTCAGATACCCGCGCTGACTTGAAAGGCGTTCTGGTTTTGCGCGAATATTCCCGCCGTGCGTTGCGTTCCAATGGAAAAGGGCCGGCAATGCAGCAAGTTATATTTACCTTTGACTTGACCTCTGCGGATGCTTTGTTTGCCTCTCGAAACTTCCAGATCAATCCGAATGATACCGTATTCGTGACGGAATCGCCTGTAACCTCTGCCCGAACTGTTCTGGGGCTGATTGGTGCAGCGCTTGGCGTTGTGAATGTTCTAAGATAGCGGACCATCAGGTGAGCAAGTAACGATCGTATATTGAGGTCCGCGCATGGAAGATGCATCGCAAGAGGTTTGTATTATTTTAGCGGTTTATCAAGGCGCAGAATTTCTTGATGAACAGTTGGAAAGCTATGTTGGCCAATCCCATAAAAACTGGTCGTTGATTGTTTCTGACGATGGATCAACCGACAATAGCCTTAGTATTATCGATGGTTTTAACACATCTCATCCAGACATTGATCTGACGATACAGCAAGGCCCCCAAAAGGGGTTTGCTGCCAACTTCTTTTCGTTACTTGGCCGTGTGCCAAAATCACCCCGCTTTGCTGCGCTATCCGATCAAGATGATATCTGGTTTGACGAAAAAATAGCACGCGGCGTTAAGGCGCTATCAAATCAGCCAGATGATATCCCGTGCCTATACTGTAGTCGGACTGAAATTTGTGATGAAAATTTGCAACCCATCGGCCTTTCTCCGCAGTTTGACCGCCCCCCGTCTTTCCGGAACGCACTTGTGCAATCCTTGGGCGGCGGAAATACGATGATGCTTAATCGGGCTGCGATTGATTTGGTGCAGGATATCATATCAGAGCATATTCCCGAGGTGGTTGCTCATGACTGGTGGCTGTATCAAATTATTACGGCATGCGGTGGCACTGCGATTTATGACCCGACGCCGACCCTGTTATATCGTCAACATGAAGCCAATTTAATCGGTTCAAATCTATCACGATGGGCAAAGCTACATCGAATTTATTTGCTTATTTCCGGACGTTTCAAAACATGGAATCAAATCAACTGCCGCGCCCTTGAAGCCAATTTGGCGCGCTTTGGTTCTGAAGAAGCAGAAACATTCAAAGCCTTTGGAGCAGCCAGAAGAGGGTCGATATTCAAGCGATTTCAGGCTTTGAGAAAATCGGGGGTTTACCGTCAATCCAGGATGGGAAATATTGCTCTGTTTTATGCCTGTTTAATTAATCGTTTGTAATCACAGGCTCCTCTCTCGGGGTTCGCTGGTTGTGCATCTTTAAGTATAGCCAAGCGACATATTTATGGTATTATCCACCCATGAGTCATCCAGTTTCATTCCGCCGCCATATTTTGCGTGTTAAAGAGCTCGAGGGGTTGAGTTTTGGCGAGACAGCCGACCGGTTTTCGGTGGGGATTGCCTCGGTGAAGCGCTGGTCCACTGTGTTGAAGACCAAGTCTTGTTTGGCACGAATTAGTTTCTTTTCTAACTTTTCGATTTTCCTTATTAAGCATCTGCAATCTGGAAATATTAAAACACAC
>CAMZKY010000249.1 GCA_947311455.1 uncultured Marinosulfonomonas sp.
CATGGAAATCTGCCAAACGCTGTTATGGATAATTCAACAGCCAAATAGAATCGAAACCACAAGATGCGGTGAATTGACTGTGTTTTGGAATCTAGGATTCCGGAATCGTGGAATCGTTAAGCAAAGGTATTACAAATTGATATCAACGGGATAGCGGATAGTTTAGTGATTAAACTATCTGGGCAAATAAATACGAATTGTCAGGGGGAATCGCGTACGTATCAATAGAAAAAGCACCCTCGATATGAGGATGCTTGTCGAACTGAAAAGTATTGAATAGGAAAATATAATACCTTTGGGAAGCAGCTGAAACAGGAAGTTTCAGATATCACAGGTGCAGTAACCCAAGATGCTTAAACCGCTAAACAAATGTATTTCATTTCAAGATAGTCTTCCATTCCATGATGCGAACCTTCGCGGCCAAGGCCGGACTGTTTGACGCCGCCAAAGGGTGCAACTTCTGTTGAAATGATACCCGTGTTAACCCCGACCATTCAGTATTCCAGCGCTTCGGCCACTTTGTATACACGGCTAAGATCGCGGGCATAGAAATAAGAAGCCAGCCCGAACACCGTATCATTTGCCATCTCGATCACGTCATCAACGGTATCGAATTTAAACAAGGCGGCAAGCGGGCCAAATGTTTCGTCCTTTGCGATAACCATGTCCTGGGTTACGTCGGTAAGAACTGTGGGCTGATAGAATGTGCCGCCCAACTCATGGCTTTGACCGCCCATCAGAACACTGGCCCCTTTGGAGGTGGCATCGGCCAGATGTTCGTCAACCTTTTCAACCGCATCGGCGCTAATCAATGGGCCGGTTGTGATGCCGTTATTCAGGCCATCGCCAACATTCAGGTTGCCCACAGCCACTGCCAGTTTTTTGGCGAATTCGTCGTAAACGCCGGCTTGCACATACAGGCGATTGGCACAGACGCAGGTTTGGCCGTTGTTACGGAATTTTGAGATCATCGCGCCCTCGACTGCGGCGTCAAGATCGGCGTCGTCAAACACGATAAAGGGCGCGTTGCCGCCCAACTCCATTGAGCATTTCATCACCTGATCCGCGGCTTGGCGTAACAAGATTTTGCCAACGCCGGTTGAGCCGGTGAAGGTAAGTTTACGCACAATCGGATTTTCGCAGAATTCTTTGCCGACGTCAGACGAATGCGTCGAAGGAACCACGGAAAACACCCCCGCAGGAATACCTGCGCGTTCCGCCAACACGGCCAGTGCCAAAGCTGACAGCGGCGTCTCGGCGGCGGGGCGGGCCACAAAGGCACAGCCAGCCGCGAGCGCGGGGCCGGCCTTGCGGGTGATCATTGCATTGGGGAAATTCCACGGGGTGATAGAGCCAACAACGCCGATCGGCTGCTTGATAACCATGATGCGTTTATCTTCTTGATGGCCCGGAATGGTTTCACCGTAGACGCGCTTGGCCTCTTCTGCAAACCATTCGATGAAAGATGCGCCATAGATGATTTCACCTTTGGCCTCGGCCACGGGTTTTCCCATTTCGGCGGTCAGGATCACGCCCAGATCATCGGCATTTTCCATCATCAGATCGAACCATTTGCGCATAGTATTCGCGCGTTCTTTGGCGGTAAGAGCTGCCCATTTTTTCTGCGCAGGCTCGGCGGCGGCAATGGCGCGGCTTACCTCAACGCGCGACAGATCGGCAACGGAACAGATTACATCACCTCGCGCTGGATTACGCACGGGGAAGGTATCTCCATTGTCGGCATCGATCCATTCACCGGCCACATAGGCCTTGGTCGCCAGTAGGGTCGGATCACTTAAAAGGGCTTGCAGATTGGTTGCGGGGTCTAGCATAGTGTTATCCTTGGCCAAAAAATTCTCGTCTTTACAAAGCAGACCATGCGCGCAATCTGTTGTCCAGAGGGATTGCTGCAAAAGGGTTTGCAAAAATGGACTATGATGATGCATATGCCAACGCGGCCTATATTGATGGGGCGACGGATTATCCGGATAAATGGGCCGATGCCGCGCAAGATTATCGTATTCACGAAGCGGCGGCGGGGCGCGCGCAGCTGAATGTGCCCTATGGAGAAAAGCCACGTCAGCAATACGATTTGTTCATGGCCAACGGCCCCGCGCAAGGCGTGGTGATCTTTGTGCATGGTGGCTATTGGCGGATGTTTGACAATAAATCATGGTCGCATCTGGCGGCGGGGCCGTTCGCCCATGATTGGGCCGTGGCAATGCCGTCTTATACATTAACGCCCGAGGCCAGCATTCCCGAAATCACGCGCGAAATTGCCATGGCAGTGGAGGCTGTGGCAAAGGTAACCCGCGGCCCGATTTCATTGGTTGGCCATTCCGCAGGCGGGCATCTGGTGGCGCGGATGTTGTGCGGGGATGTGGATTTGTCGGAAGGTGTGGTTCGACGCTTGCACCGTGTTATGCCGATTTCGCCTTTGTCGGATATGCGCCCATTGATTCACACCAAGATGAATGATGATTTCAAAATGGATATGAAAACGGCGACAGCTGAAAGCCCACTGTTAGCAGGCGTTGTTTGCAATGTGCGAACTCATGTTTGGGTAGGAGCTAATGAGCGACCGGTGTTTCTGGATCAGGCGCAGTGGTTGGCGGATAGCTGGGAAAATGCGAGCTTAACGGTTGCGCCGGATAAACACCATTTCAGTGTAATCGATGATCTTCAAGACCCTGCTAGTGAAATGGTATCGATTTTGGTTTCGGAATAGATAGCGGGTCAAGACTCCAGGCGACTAGGAATCGCGCATACCCGCTGCCAGCACATAGCCGTGTTCTTCATATGCAGTTTGAACAGCCGCATACAGGTCTTGGATGGGTGCTAAGACCGTATTGTTACTTTAAATCCAATTACTTAGACTATCGCCCATTTCGGCTGCGGAGGCTTCGCCGACTATATCTTGAACCTCGGTAACGAGAGAGTCCTGATTTCCAGCGACATCTTAATCGTCATTATCGGAAACCTGCACAGTTGTGGAGGACAAATCGGTAGCAATTCGATCTGCCAGAACTTGTATACCATTTCCGATCGAAGCTGTTACCGCGACACCCAAACCTATAGTGGCGGCCGTTAATACGACCCAATCAA
>CAMZKY010000250.1 GCA_947311455.1 uncultured Marinosulfonomonas sp.
TCACTGTGGTGTGCCCTAGTATGCTTTCAATCACCTTGATACTCTGCCAAGCTGATCTTCGATCACATTACAATAAATGAATATAATCACCCTAGCCAAATCAATTCCATAGGCGTAAGACGCGAATCTAACTCCTTTATTCTGGCGATCCTATGCAAATCTATCTTCCCATAGCCGAAGTATCTGTAGACCTGTTTTTATTGCTTGGCCTTGGGGGTATGGTTGGCATCTTGTCGGGCATGTTTGGTGTTGGCGGCGGGTTTATCCTGACGCCGCTTTTGTTTTTCATCGGCATCCCCCCCGCTGTTGCGGTGGCTACGGGGGCAAACCAGATTGTCGCCTCGTCTTTGTCAGCGGTTCTGGCGCATTTCAAACGCAAAACCGTTGATCTGAAAATGGGTATGGTGTTGCTGGTTGGTGGCTTGCTGGGGGCTTTGATTGGTGTGCGTCTGTTTACCTATCTAAAAGAGCTTGGTCAGGTCGAATTGTTGGTGAACCTGTGTTATGTGATTTTTCTGGGGTTGATTGGCAGCCTGATGCTGATTGAATCCTTAAATGCAATCCGCCGCAGCAAAAGCAACAAACCCCGTAAAATCAAACGGCGTCATTCCCGCTTGCAAGAGTTGCCGCTCAAGATGCGCTTTCGCACTTCGAAACTGTATATCAGCGTAATCCCGGTATTCATCACCGGATTTCTGGTGGGCATTTTGTCGGCAGTGATGGGGGTTGGTGGCGGGTTTATCATGGTGCCGGCGATGATCTATATTCTAGGCATGCCAACCAAGGTTGTGGTTGGAACTTCTCTGTTCCAGATCATATTTGTTGCTGCCTTTTCCACCATGATGCATGCCACCGAAAGCCAGACGGTGGATGTTGTGCTTGCCGTCAGCCTGTTAACCAGCGGCGTGGTCGGCGCACAGATCGGCACCAAATTGGGGCTAAAGATGAAGGCTGAACAATTGCGAATTTTGCTGGCGATCATGGTTTTGGCCATGTGTATTAAAATTGCGCTTGGCTTGCTTTTGATGCCGAGCGAACTTTATAGCGTTGTATAGAACGGCGGGTTAACCATCTGCGTGGATCATTATCCATATCGGCACCCGATTTTCTTGCCATACGCAAGCCATACGCTTGCCATACGTTTGCCATACCGGAATTTCGGACGACATGACTGTGATAGCTGTTTGAAGAGCGGCTTTAACTTTGTTTAACATTTGGTAAATTCGTGACGGGATCCCAAGGAAAGAATAAGAAATGCGCCCTAAAATTCTAACCACTATGGAAACCTATTCTCCAAGCCTGTTTCGCGCTGATTTTCTGGCTGGATTAACCGTGGCGATGGTCGCCATCCCCCTAAGTTTGGCCATCGCCATTGCCTCGGGCGCGACCCCTGCACAAGGGCTTATCACCGCCATTATCGGCGGGTTTTTTATATCCCTTCTCGGGGGGAGCCGCGTGCAAATCGGCGGGCCAACCGGGGCCTTTATTGTGGTGATTTACAAGGTGATCCACGATCACGGCTATGACGGTTTGGTGCTGGCTACATTGATGGCGGGCATCATCCTGTTGATCGCGGGCCGCCTTAAGGCCGGGAACCTGATTTCCTATGTGCCCGCAGCTGTGGTGAACGGGTTTACCATCGGCATAGCAATCATCATTGCCACCAGCCAGCTTAAGGATTTATTCGGCTTGATGATGGATACGGTTCCGCCGGATTTCATCGACAAATTGCAGGCGCTGTGGGCGGCGCGCGACACGTTCAATATGTCGGCCTTTGGCCTCGGGGTTACAACCATGGTTTTGATCACGGTGCTGCGCCGCGCTGCACCAAAATTGCCCGGATTAATTTTGGCAATTGCTGCAACCTCGGCATTGGCTGCCATTTTAGCCGTTGATGTGGATACCATTTTTTCGCGTTTTGGCGCGTTACCCCACTCCCTGCCCCTTCCACATATCCCACTGATAACACTTGATAAAATCACAGAATTGCTGCCCGCTGCCTTTATCATCGCCTTTTTGGCGGCGATTGAATCGCTTTTGTCTGCCACCGTGGCGGATCGGATGATCGGGGCCTCTCACCGCCCCAACGCCGAGGTTTTCGCCCAAGGATCGGCCAATATCGCCAGCGCGTTGTTTGGCGGAATGCCGGCCACAGGGGCGATTGCGCGCACCGCCACCAACATCCGCGCCGGCGGCAAAACGCCCGTGGCCGGATTGGTGCATGCGGTGGCGATTTTGGTGTTAATGCTGCTGGCTGCGCCGCTTGCCGGATATCTGGCTATGCCTGCCATGTCGGCGCTGCTGATCCTTGTGGCGGTAAATATGTCGGAGCCCCGGAAATGGCGCAGCTATATGGCCGCCCCCGTTTCCGATCGTATCTTGTTGTTGCTAACGCTCGGGCTAACCGTGTTGGTTGATCTGACCATAGCGATCGGGGTTGGCGTGGCCTTGGGATTGGCGCTCCGCCTACGCGCCCAACGCGCCAAACCGGATCGCTGGTCAACGCCGGATCGTTAGGGCGTTAACATCCACTTATCATGGACATGAATTTCAGGTAAAATCAGCGGCAACAGGGTGCGCCAAAACATCACTCTAACAAATCTACTATTCCGGAATCGTGGAATCGTTCCGTAGGCTAAAAGCCTGTTAATGATCCTGCGTTAAAGCGGCTTATGTCCAGTTGCGATCCTGCCCACCGGGCAAAGCCATACGAGCCTGCATCACGATCTCGTATGGCAATTCAGCACTATCACAATACTGGATCACCCACGCATCATCCACCATCAAAAAATCCAGAACAGAACCCAGAAAAGCCGAATCTCCCGCCTGCTCCCGCAAATCATCCACCCCCACCCCCGTCGCCCCCATAAATACAGGTAACAACTCCTCGTTGCCAGCAAGCCACGATAACACATGTAATGCGCGAATTTCCGCTTGATTAGCGTTCATTTTAAGGCTCTCCTTACATTTAGAAACCTTTTCTTAACTATTATGACCAAAAGTAAAACAGGAAACGGGCAATTTTAATCATATGAGTGTTTTATGGCAGGCAAGATACTGATCGTCGATGACGTTGCAACCAATCGCATCGTCTTAAAAGTAAAACTCGCTTCCGCGTGCTATAATGTCATTCAGGCAAACGATGGGTTGTCGGCGATTAAAATGGCACATGAGGAACTTCCCGACTTGATTCTGCTTGATATCATGATGCCGGGTCTTGATGGAATCGAAGTTTGCAAACAATTGAAGGCCGATGCATATACTGCGCATATTCCGATCATCATGGTGACGGCTCACAATGATTCCGACTCAAAACTTAATGCGTTGCTGGCAGGTGCAGATGAATTCCTCTCCAAACCTTTGGATGAGCTGGTGCTGTTGGCACGTGTACGCAGCCTTTTGCGCGCTCGCGACACAATAGAAGAATTGCACCTGCGCGATAGCACCTGCCGCGAGCTTGGCTTCGCGGAGCCACAAGAAGCATTTAAAAAAGATCCCGTCATTGCTTTGGTTGCTTCCAGCAAAAAACAAGCAGCGCATTGGAAGCACAATCTGGCCCAACATCTTTCAAGCCCAATCCTGATCGTGCCCAAAGAAGATGTGCTTTCCAACGGAGCCCTTACTAAAACACCCGATGTATTTGTCATCGCAAGCGAGCTTGATGCCCCAAATGATGGCATGCATCTTTTATCCGAACTGCGCAGCCGTTCACAAACCCGGCATTCTGCAATTGTTATGATCCTGCCCGAAGGACACGCACGCCAGTCAGCCACCGCGCTTGATTTAGGGGCCAATGATCTTTTGGCCACCGATTTTGACAGCAAAGAGCTGGCATTGCGCCTGAAAACGCAAGCGCGGCGGAAATTTCAGGCTGACAAGCTGCGTGAAACGGTACGCGACGGCCTGCGCCTTGCCGTGATTGATCCATTGACCGGATTGTTTAATCGTCGCTATGCTATGCCACATTTAAAACGAATTGCCCAAAGGGCGATCGTCAATGATCGGCATTTCGCGGTGATGTTGCTTGATCTGGATCGTTTCAAATCTATTAACGATTCATATGGTCATGCCGCTGGCGATATCGTTTTACAGGATGTCTCGAAACGCATCAAAGATAACTTGCGCGGCGTTGATCTGGTGGCACGGATTGGCGGTGAAGAATTTCTGGTGGCAATGCCCGACGCCCAAATGAACGAAGCCCGCCAAACCGCAGAACGCCTTTGCCGTGTGATTAATGAAACGCCGATTTCCATCACTGAAAAACAAATGAATATTGACGTTTCACTGTCTATTGGGGTCGCGACAGGTGGTGGCAAAGAATATGACATTAACATGCTGGATTCTCTAATTGAAGCTGCTGATGCCGCACTTTACCGCGCCAAATCAGACGGGCGAAATCAAGTAACCGTTAGTGAAGTCGCTGCTTAGTTTGCAAAGGCGTCAGTGCTGCTTTCTACGCGCAGCAACCATTTCCATAGACATCGCCATATCCAGACGATCCACATATGTCTGGCGTTCTTTCGCGGTCATGGATTTCAAACGATCAATCAGCATACGCACGCCTGCTTCCTGACGGGGAACAATATTTAGCGCGTTTGACCGTAAAATTGTTTCAACCTTATTACCGTCAAAGTCAGAGGCTTGGAGAACCTTGACCAACTCATTAATTTTCAGGCGCGCCAATGATAATCGCGCGTCACGATTACCAAATTTTTCACGCAGTGCCCGTCCCATCATAAACCGGTCTTTGCGCGTTAATGCATTCACCAATACCTTAAACCCAACGTCACGCAAATGAGTATCCATATGTGGGATGCCGTTCGCACGATACATCATGCCCCCCATCATTCCCGCAATCAACAAATTGATTGCCAACGAGACCACTAAAATGATCTTCACTTTTGGGCTTGTCTTATACCCTGCTGTTGCAGATTTGGTTGTCATGATGAACCTTCCACTCCGAAAATGGCGCTCGCAGGGCTGACGTCGTATAAATAGGATTCTGCATCCGAGCTTAACAGATAACCGGCAAATGGTTCAACTGCCGGTGGTTGAACATATCCAATCCAGACACCCACAATCGACGCCGCCGCCAATCCCGCCATTGATGGCCAACCGCCAATTCCGTCTAGCAATCTCTGAAAGAAACCGGTTTCTTCAATCGGCGGTTCGGGCTGTACCGTGTCAAGCTGGCTTTGTGCATCCGCTATGATCCGTGCCAAAAGCATATCGGATAGGGCCGGCGCGGTATTGCGTTCGGCCATGAAGAAATTTTCAAGCTCACTTTCAAGCCCTTGATCTGTTTGATTATTATCCATCATCCGTAAATCCCAGTTCATCTTTACGCCCCAGCAAAAGCGTTGCTAAAGCCCGTTTTCCACGTGCGGTCAGGCTTTCGACCGCTTCAATGCCAATATCCATAATTTGCGCAATTTCAGGATTTTTAAGCCCCTCGATATGGCGCAAAATCACCGCCGTTTTCTGCCGTTCCGGCAATTGTTCCAACGCACCTTGCAGCGCTTTGACCCTTGATTTGGTTTGCATCACCGCCGCCGCACCAGGTGCATCATCGGATGGTTCTACAATCTGGTCCAAACCCACCCCGCGTTTTTTACGCAGCCGATCTGTGCACAAATTTGAAACAACCCTATATAACCACGTCGTCAATTTGGCCTCATTCTGACGCCATTCAGGTGCAATTTTCCACAATCGCAACATCGCCTCTTGCGCCACATCTTCAGCCTCGGCGTGATCGTTCAACAACCGCACGGCAAACCCTAAAACCCTTGGGGTTAATCGCAGGGTTAACGCCTGCGCCGCCGCTGCATCGCCATTGGCAAACAAAACCAGCAGGGCTTCATCAGGGACGTCACTTAGGGCATTAAAAGGCATTTGCATAATTCAGATTTATAGCTTTCCTGCTTCCAACGCAATTCTTACACCGGAACCGATGCTCCGGCGTAAGACTATAATTAATCCGACATACGCATTCTTTGCACCTGGCCTTGTCGCCCCATGTGTTTTGAGCCACGGCGATGCTCCATCAAAGTAGCATACTCCGCCTCGCTCACGACACCACCGTTACACTTTTCTCGTTCATCTCATGCTTCCTTTTTCCTGCTTCAGTGACGCCGTCTTGGCTTCATCTTAAGAATAAAACGCGGATGGCGCTAAATTCCGTCGCATAAAATTGAAATAATTTGCGACATCCCGCCGCAAGGGATGCTCCTGCGCTATTTAAATCCACAGAAATCCGTTAAATACATGCCTATTCTGATTAGGAAACGAGCGTACACATGAACTCCAAGCCCCTCTCCAGTAGTTACTCCCCTCCACAAGATCGCCCCACCAAACATGCCCTCTTTCGAGGGTTGCGCAAAAAATGCTCAAACTGCGGAATAGGCCCGATCATGAAAGGGTTTCTAAAGGTGCGTGATACTTGCCCTATATGTGATCAAGAATTACACCACCACCGCGCAGATGACGGGCCTGCATACCTAACAATTTTGGTTGTTGGCTATATCATGGCGCCGTTGATCTTATATGTGTTTATGAAATACCGCCCCGAGCCATTGCTTTTGGCCACATCGTTTACAGTTGGCTGCGTTGCGCTTTCGCTCTTTCTTTTGCCGCGGTTCAAAGGCATGATCGTTGGTATTCAATGGGCCAACCGCATGTATGGGTTCGATGATTCAAAACGGCCTTTTACACAAACAATGGAATAATCCATGCCTAAAACCTCTATCCGCAATGCCGCCACAGTAATTCTGGTGCGCGATCGTAAGACAAGCCCCAAAATATTGATGGGGCAACGCGGTGCAAAAGCGGCATTTATGCCAAACAAATTCGTCTTTCCTGGCGGAGCCGTGGACGCGGATGATGCAAATGTCCCGCTGGCGCACGACTTGAATTCTGTCTGCAAAGCGCGCCTGATAGAACAATCTGAACCCAGCTTGGCCAACGCTTTAATCACCGCAGCCATCCGCGAAGTTTGGGAGGAAACGGGCATAATTCTCGGTGAAAAATCCGATTGGCCCGGACCAGTGCCAACAGAATGGCAAAGCTTTTCGGATGCAGGCTATTTACCTTCGGCCAAAGGATTTTCCTTAGTCTTTCGCGCCATTACACCACCCGGGCGCCCGCGCCGTTTTGATGCACGGTTCTTTATGGTTGATGCCGGTTTTTCTAAAACTGATTTGGATGATTTTGGAAATGCATGCGACGAGCTGTCCCATCTACAATGGATCGCCTTGAAGGATATTCAGGATTTTGATCTGCCGTTTATCACACAAGTTGTTATGGCCGAAGTGGCCGCGCTGATTAAATCCGGCACCCCCCCGCAAGCTGTTCCGTTTTTCCGAAACGATGACGAAACAAGCCTGTTTTTACGATTAAACGGTCAGTCTTTGACGTCCATGTTAGAGCAATAATATCAAAGCAACGATCGAGGCCAGCAAAAGCACCGTTCCCCAGATCTCGCGTGCAGTGATTTTTTCCTTATAGAAAAAATATGATGCAACAAATCCGAACACTAATTCGATTTGGCCAATGCCCTTCACGTAAGCCGCCGTTTGCAAGGTGAACGCGGAAAACCAACACAAGCTGCCGATCATGGAGCTAAGACCCACCATTATCCCCACGCGCCAAACGCGGATCACGCGGGAAATTTCATCTTGATTTCGTACGAACAACCAGACCGCCATAATGAAGGTTTGAAACACCGTCACAAATCCAAGGGTAATACCAGCCCGTAGCGCAAAATCATCAGACAGCACCAAAAGGGTAGCCCCACGATAGGCCACCGCCGAGATTGCAAACGACATCCCCGACAACAAGCCCAGACCCAATGCGCGATTAAAAATCCGCCGCAGGAATGCGCCTCCGCCAGATGGCGGATCGGACAACAGCATCAACCCGACCAATCCCAAAACAAGCGCGCCAAGCCCATAGGCAGATAGGCTTTCTCCCAACACCAAAAAACCGACAACAGCAGATAAAATTACCTCTGTGTTCTTAAATGTCAGCCCAACCGCAAAATTACGCTCGGCAAACAAGGCAACCACACACAGCGTACCAACAATTTGGCCCAGCCCGCCAACCATTACATATCGTGCGAAACCAGAACCAAACACGGGAAAAGGCTGTGCGGTGAATTCCAGATAAAACACCATCGCCACCGCCACCAAAGGGGCCGTGTATAGAAACCGCAAAAATGTTGCGCCTGTGGTGGTTAGGGATGTGGATTTTAGATGCTTTTGCAGCATAAACCGCAGATTTTGCGAGAACGCAGCCGCAACGCTAAGCAGGATCCAGAGTTCCACCATGCGTCCCTATTCTGTAGGGCTTTGACGATATTTTCGATACGAAAATACAAACGACACTATGTAAGCCAGATTGGCAAACACTATCGTTTCCCACGGAAACACAAACAGGAAAATCACCAACAAGATCGAAATGATCAAAATCATTGGCCGCATATTTTCCTTGAAATTCACGTGCTTGATCGAAAATGTCGGAATGGTGCTGATCGCCAATGAACCCGTGAAAAACAAATAAAAGGTAATCAAAACCGGATGCAAACCCAGCCATTCATAGCCCATCATTTGCAAATACATCGGCAACAAAGAAAGGCTGGCCAATGCGGGCGCAGGCACACCAACAAAAAACGATCCCAGATTTTTCTTGTCCGTTTCAATCGGCAACGCCACATTGAATCGCGCCAGCCGCAGGGCGCAGGCCACACTCAGAAATAGCACGGCCAACCAACCAAAATAAGCGTAATCGGTGCCGTGGAAAAACACCTGATAAATCAGCAAACCCGGCGCAATCCCGAAGTTAAAGAAATCTGCCAGTGAATCCAGTTCCGCCCCAAAAGGGCTGGCGCAATCCAGATAGCGCGCAACTTTACCGTCCACCCCATCAAACAATGCCGCCAACAAAATCAGATATAACGCTGGTTCGAACCGCCCCTCAAATCCCAACCGAACCGAGGTCAGCCCCGCGCAAATTGCCATCAAGGTAATCAAATTGGGGATAAATTGTTGAAAGGACGACATTTTGCGTTTTTTGCGGGCCATGATCTAGATGTCTTTCCCGATCCGCGCCGAAATTTCAATACCCAGATCGGCCAATACCGTTTCGCCAGCAACAGCGGTTTGCCCCACACTGACCATCGGTTGCACACCCGGTGGCAGATAAATATCCAAACGACTGCCAAACCGGATCAGGCCAAAGCGTTCGCCTGTTTCTAACGTTTGCCCTTCTTCGACCAAACACAAAATTCGTCGCGCCACCAATCCGGCGATTTGCACCACGCCAATGCTATGACCCGATGACAATTCAAAGGCCAAGCCATTACGTTCATTGTGTTCGCTGGCTTTATCAAGCGATGCGTTTACAAATTTACCGTGGTGATAGGATATTTTAGTTATTTTACCCCCAACAGGTGCGCGGTTCACATGACAGTTAAACACATTCATAAACACCGAAACCCGCACCCGCATATCATCACCAAGGTCCAATTCTGCAGGGGCCGGCGTGTTGGTGATCAGAGAAACCACACCATCAGCGGGGGAAACAATCAGCCCGTCTTGTTGCGGAACCGAGCGCACAGGATCGCGGAAAAAATAATATACCCAGATGGTCAGAATAACACCAAGCCAGAACAGGGGCTGCCAGACAAACCACAAAATCACAGTGATTGCGGCAGCGATAGCAACGAATTTACGCCCCTCGTTATGCATGGGCACGGCAACAATTTTAATCATATCCATCAGGTAGAGTGCTCCTTAACAGCGTACTGTCTCCCCTACCTCACTCACGGAAATCACGCAAGCAAACACTCTACGCCCTAGGGATTCTTGGTGAAATGATCACTTGAAAGGCCGCGAAGAGTGGTGGATTCGGCCCCAGCTTATGCGCGTCCAGACCCGTTCATACAGGAAATAAAACATCAGACCGACCAATGCATTCACACCCGCCATTGTCCCACCATCCCATAATGATCCGGTAAACAGAAATCCAACCACAGTCATACTGAACAGCCCCATCAGCTGCCATCCAATAGCTTTGATCCATGTGCGTTTGCGACTATCCATATCTTCCTCTTTTTTTCAGGCTATCGCAGCAATGCCGTTTTGTGTATTTAGTGAATGGAAAACATTTGTCACCATTAGGGTTTTTATTCGCCAATGTTTATTAATATCGACAAACGCGAACGTGCCGCAATTTTTCGCAATCGCCTAGACACCGCGATGGAAAATTCCAGGGTCAACCAAAGCCAATTGTCACGGCAAATCGGCGTTGATCGATCAACCATTTCACAATTGCTTAAATCAGACGATACCCGCCTGCCCAATGCGCATGTTATCGGCGAATGTGCCGCGGCCCTCGGGGTTTCGGCAGATTGGTTGTTGGGGCTCACAGATCACCCCGAACAAGCTGCGGATCTTTTGGCGTCGGCAATGAAAGTCACCCCCGCGCCGCGCGCTTTGATAGATGAGCAGATCATCTCTTGGCACCACGAGGCAGAAGGCTATAAAATTCGCCACGTTCCAGCCACCCTGCCCGATATGTTAAAGACACCGGAAATGCTGGATTGGGAATACGAACCTCAGTTGGGCCGGTCGGCCAAACAGGCCATCGGTTCAACGCGTGATCATCTGGATTGGATGCGCAAATCCAGCTCCGATTATGAAATTGCCCTGCCTTTGCACGAACTCGCCAGTTTTGCACAAGGGGCTGGATACTATGCCGGCTTACCGCGCCAAATCAGGCTGGGACAAATCGACAGAATGCTGGATTTGCATGATCAACTATACCCAAGTGTGCGCGTTTTTCTGTTTGATGCACGCCGCTTGTTTTCCGCACCTATCACCGTATTTGGCCCGCTGTTGGCAGTGATTTACCTAGGACAGACATACCTGGCCTACCGCGATAAAGAACGGGTCACCGGAATGATTGGGCATTTCGACTGGCTGGTACGGGAATCCAGCATTTCAGCGCGTGAATTCCCTATTTATCTACAAGAACTGCGTGCTGAAATCGGAAATTAGGGCGTAGAACGAACAGATTCGATCGGCTCACCTTCCCCAATACCGTTAATATGGCATCGGATGCAGCTTATGTGCCTCATTTATTTCTGTCAAAACCTCGTCCCCTAATTCGATTTCAACCGA
>CAMZKY010000251.1 GCA_947311455.1 uncultured Marinosulfonomonas sp.
CAGAGTCCGCGCCCCGATGTGGTGTTGCAATGCGTGGCTGACGAGACCGTCGTGCGCAGCTCCTCCATCGCCACACGTACCGCGCAGATGGGCATTACCGATCTCTTGTTTGTCCTGTTTGTGCAGCGGCAGGGGGATGTGGCCTCGCGAATTCACGATAGCCAGATGCTGGTTCGCAAGATAGCAAAATAAAATATTATTGACATGTTATGAGCCGAATAATATATTCCAAGATATAGGATAGGGGTAGTGGGCGAGTCTCTCGCAGCCACCCTCGGGAACAAAAACTGTTCAATAGGGAGAAGTAGACATGAAACATCATTTGACCAGAGCTCTGGTTGCGGCAACGGCACTTGCCGTGGCGGCACCCGTATTTGCCCAGACCGAACTGAATTTCTGGAGCTGGCGTCAGGAGGATGCCGCGGCTTATGGCGAGATTATCGCCGCTTTCGAGGAAAGCCACCCCGACATCAAGATTACCTACACCGCCCACGAGGCCAAGGCATACAACACCATCCTGACGACGGCGATGGCGGGCGGTTCCGGCCCCGACATCATCCACACCCGCGCCTATGGCAGCCTCGAGAGTATTTCTGGCGCCGGCTATCTGGAGCCGCTTGACGGACAGGTGGACCTGTCCAATATCCCGGAAACTCTGCTGCGGGGCACGACGCTGCGCTCTGACGGCAAGGTCTATTCCGTGCCGTTCGCTACGCAGACGGTACTTGTCTATTACAACAAGGATATTTTCGATGCCAACGGGGTTACCCCTCCGGAAACCTGGGATGAGTTCATGGCCGTCTCGCAAAAGCTCAAGGACGCGGGCGTCACGCCGCTGGCCAACGGCACGGCGGATGGCTGGACAATCGAAGTGGCGTCCGGTGCCATCATGCCCAACTTCTATGGCGAGACTTTCTTTAACGAGGTCACGTCAGGGGCCAAGACCTTTGACGATCCGCGCTATGTGACCGCATTGGAGCGCATGGCAGATCTTGCCCCCTATATGCCTGTCGGCTTCGAAGGTGTCGATTATGCGACCATGAAAGCGCTGTTCACGTCCGGATCTGCCGCGATGTTCATTGGCGGTTCGTGGGAGATACCGGCCTGGCGCGATGCCGGCCTGAACTTCGGCTTCATGCCCGGTCCGGCTGCCGAAGCCGGTGGCACCCGTATGGTCGCCACATGGCTTGACGGAGGCTATGCGGTAAATGCCGCTTCGCCCAACAAGGAAGCCGCGTTGGAGTTCATCCGCTTCACCGCTACGTCCGGGTTTGCGCAGATGCTGGCCGACAAGCTGAACAACGTGCCTGCTGTGCAAGGGGCCACGCCGAACGATAAATCGCTGGCCGAAATCATCAAGCTGCAGGAAAACCAGACCCCCTACATCATGCTGGTGGCCTTCCGGTTCAACAAACCGACCGGTTCCACCCTGTTGCAGGACGGGCTGCAACAGCTTCTGACCGGTGCAAAATCCGCCGCGGAAGTCGCGCAATCGGTTGCAGCCGGCATCGCCTCGGCTGAGTAAAACACCAGAAACAGCCGGGGCGCCGCGTTGTGCCCCGGCAATTTATTTTTGTTCGACTGCGGGGGAAACATGGCTAATATTGAACTACGTGGAGTGAGCAAGCAGTTCGGCGAGATCAAGGTCATCAAGGATGTGAACCTGACCGTCGAAGACAACGAATTCGTAGTGTTTGTAGGCCCCTCGGGGTGTGGAAAATCCACTCTTTTGCGGTTGATTGCAGGGCTGGAAGATCTGACAACGGGTGAAATCCATATTGATGACAAACGCATCGACCACCTCGCTCCGGCCGCGCGCGGCCTTGCGATGGTGTTCCAGAGCTATGCGCTTTATCCCCATTTCACCGTGGCCCAGAACATGGGTTATGCCCTCAGGGTTGCGAAGGAAGACAAGGCCAGCATCGACAAAAAGGTGCGAGAGGCCGCCGAGATTTTGCAACTGACCGAGTATCTGGACCGTAAGCCGAAAGCCCTTTCGGGCGGGCAGCGCCAGCGGGTTGCTATTGGCCGTGCCATTGTGCGCAACCCCAAGGTTTTCCTGTTTGACGAGCCGCTCTCCAATCTCGACGCCAAGTTGCGGGTGGCGATGCGCATTGAGTTGACAAAACTGCATCGCACCCTGAATGCGACCATGATCTATGTGACCCATGACCAGATCGAGGCCATGACCATGGCCGACAAGATCGTGGTGCTGCGCGATGGTATTGTCGAACAGATCGGCGCGCCACTTGATCTGTATACCGCACCCGACAACCGTTTTGTGGCCGGATTTATCGGTTCGCCGGCGATGAATTTCTTCAAGGGCAAGGTCAGCGAAGTGGATAACACGGGTGTCGGGGTTATGTTGTCAGATGGCATCAGTATCGCCTTTCCCTCCACCGATGGCCGGTTGCGTGTCGGGGACGATGTCGAATTCGGTGTCCGGCCCGAACATTTCAGCATTGGCGCGGGGCCGGACGGCAGCTTGACCGGCGAGGTTTACGCGGTTGAGCGGCTCGGTGGCGAAACCTATGTAAATCTGAATTCGGGCGACCAGAAAGAGATTGTCGTGCATGCCACCGGAGACCATCCGGTTGCGATTGG